>NZ_JAAQWK010000021.1:0-128959 GCF_012985445.1 Pseudomonas sp. WS 5532 | reverse complement strand
AGGCCGCCGTGCTCTGCTTTTGATCTTGCTTTTGATCTGAGGCGCCCCGTAAACCACGATGGCCGAACGCAGGCTTGAATCCGTGGGTAACCCGGCAGGACGCCGGGTTAGCCGCGCTGGGCCAAGGATGGCCCATCGCGGCGGCCCACGGATTCAAGCCGGAGTGAGGGCACACCGAGCCTAAGCGAGGTGCCGAGTGGTGGGGCACAGACCTTTTGGTTACTTTTGGCTGGGCCGGCATTCCGGGCGTTTGCCAAAAGTGACCCGCTGTAAGAGCGGAACCATAAGCCGCCGTGACCTAAATAACGGATATACACCCAGCCCCCCAACAAACCCACACACACCCCAGTTCCAAGCACATTCCATTACACTGTCCCCCATTCATCCCCGGGGGCTTCATGGACATCGAACTGGCACGCACCTTCCTCGAAATCACCCGCAGCGGCAGCCTGGCCGCGGCAGCCGAGAAACTGCACGTCACCCAGACCGCCATCACCGCACGGGTCAAAAGCCTGGAAAGCCAGTTGGGCAGCACACTGTTTGTGCGTAACCGCGCAGGCGCCAGGCTCACCGCCGATGGCGAAGCGTTTGTGGTCTATGCCAACCAATTGCTGCAAACCTGGGAAGCCGCCAAGCGCGACCTGCCGCTGCCCGATGGCTACCGCAATGTGCTGCATATCGGCGGCGAAGTCAGCCTGTGCAACCCGTTGATGCTGGGCTGGGCCAAGGCCTTGCGCGAACAGATCCCCGGCCACGCGCTGCGCACCGAAGTGCGTGAAGGTGAATACCTCTTGCGCCAACTGGAACTGGGCGTGCTCGATGCCGCGCTGGTATTCCAGCCGCAATACTGGCCTGGCCTGCAGGTCGAGCAAGTACTGGAAGAAAAACTGATCCTGGTGCAGTTAACAAGCAAACCCGCCCCTTACGTGTATATCGACTGGGGCCCAGGCTTTCGCCAGCAACACGACGCGGCGCTGCCCGACAAAGCCCGCGCCGCGTTGAGTTTCAACCTCGGGCCGCTGGCCCTGCAGTACATCCTGGAAAATGGCGGCGCCGGGTATTTTCGCACGCGGGTGGTGCAAAGCTACCTGGACAGCGGCGTCATGCAGCGCGTCCCGAAAGCGCCGGAATTCAGCTTCCCGACCTATCTGGTCTACTCACGGGCGCGGGATTCGGCGGTATTGCAACAGGCGCTGGGGCTGCTGCGCGAAGTGGTCAAGGCCGAAAGCGACTGGTCACAACGCTGGGACCCGCTGATTTGAATCACCCTACGCCCGCGCGCATGCTAGCCTGCGGATGTTTCCCAGCGCAGCCTTACCGATGAACAAGAAAAAGTCCGTCACCATCAGCGACATCGCCGAACGGGTGGGCATGACCACCATCACGGTGTCCCGCGCACTGAGCAAGCCCGACCTGGTCAAGCCCGCCACCCTGGCGCGCATTCTCGAAGTGGCGCGCGAGCTGGACTACGTGCCCAATGCCTTCGCACGCGGGCTTAAGCGCAGTGAAAGCCTGATCATCGGCGTGATCACCGCCTCCGTCGACAACCCGTTCTACAGCGAGATGATCAAGGCGATTTCCCGCGAGGCGAAGAAGCACGGCTACACCATCATGCTGGTGGACACCGATGAGCTGGAAGAACTCGAAAGCAAAGCCGTCGATACCCTGCTGGGCTATCGCGTGGCGGGGATTATCTTGTCGCCGGTCTCGGACGAACCCAGCTACCAACCCGACTATCTGGAGCGCCTGGGCAACGGCAAAACTCCGGTGGTGTTGCTCGACCGCACGATCCACGACAGCCCGTTCAGCCGCGTGGTGCTCGACAACTACCACAGCGGTATCCAGGCCGCGCACTACCTGCTGCGCCAGACACCCGACCTTAAACGCCTGCTGGTGCTGACCGGCCCGCAGCACTCACGTATCACCGTGGAGCGCCTCAAAGGGTTGCGCGAAGTGCTGGCTGAACACCCCCATGTTCAGGTCGAAGTGCAGGCCGGTGACTACACGCTGATGCCGTCTTACCTGCACACCCTCGACTACCTGGCCGAGCACTCGGCGCCCGATGCAATCATGGGTTTCAACCAGTTGATCACCCTCGGCGCCCTGCGTGCCTTGCGCATGCACAACATCCCCCACGACAGCCTGACCATTTGCGGCATCGACCGCCTGCCCTTCGCCGATATCTTCGGCGTGCCGATCGCCTGCGTGGCCCACGACGCCTCACTGGCCGGCAGCAGCGCGGTACGCCTGCTGCTTGACCGCTTGCAAGACCCGTACAAGCCACGGGACAAAGTGGTGATCGCCGGCGTGCTGGAAAACGGCTAGCGGCTGGTGTAGCCGCCATCGATCGGCAGGCTCACGCCGCTGATCATGCTGGCGGCATCGCTGAGCAGGAACAGCACCGGCAATGCGACTTCCACGGTTTGTGCGAAACGCCCCAGCGGAATGGCCGCCAGCGCCGGGTCGCGTTTGGCCGGATCCGACCAGGCCTTTGTCGCCATTGGCGTAAGTGTGACCGTGGGGTTGACGCTGTTCACACGAATGCCAAAGCGGCCCCACTCGGCGCACTGCACGCGGGTGATCGCGTCCAGCGCGGCCTTGGAGGCGCAGTAGCCGAGGTGATCGTCCAGCGCCACCAGTGACGCCTGGCTTGAGACATTGACGATGCTGCCGGGGATTTTCGCTTCGATCATTTTTGCCGCCACTCGGCTGGCGACCTGTGCGGCGGCGCGGGCGTTGACCTGCATGACCTGATCGAACGCCTCCGCGCTGATGGCGGCGGCGGGCTCCAGGCGTGAGATACCGGCGCAGTTGACCAGGCCGTTCAGCGGCGGCAAGTCTGACAGGGCTTTGTCCAGGGCGATGCTGTCGGCGATATCCACGCATAAGCTGTTGCAGCCCAGCTGTGACAAGGCTTGCGCGTCGCGGCCAAGGGCGAAGACTTCGGCACCGGCGGCAATCAGCTGTTGAGCGATTTCGCGACCGATGCCGCTGCTGGCGCCGGTGACGAGAATGCGCTGGCGGGTGAAGTTGAAGGTGGTGGTCATGGTCACTTCTCGATAGACAATCAAGATCCCTGTGGGAGCTGGCTTGCCTGCGATAACAGAGTGTCAGCCAACACATTTTTCACTGATACACCGCTATCGCAGGCAAGCCAGCTCCCACATTTTTGATCTGTGTTGGGTCAGTTGGTTTGCAGGCTATGCATGATCGGCTTGAGGGCCGGATACAGCTTCAGGTACTCGGCAAACGCCCGGTCATACGTCATGACATTCTCGCGCTTGGGCTGCGCCCGCAGTTCCAGTTGCACCCAGCCTTTGTCCATCTCGTCATCACTCACCAAGCCCACCGTATGCGCCGCCAGCAACGCCGCGCCCAAGGCCGCTTCCACCTCCTGCACAATGGTGTAGACCGGGTAGCGCGTGACATCGGCAATAATCTGCATCCACAAATCCGAATGGCTCGCGCCTCCCACCACAATCAAGCGCGGGTCCAGCGAATGCGCGCCCTGGGTACCGGCTTCAATGTTGTGGCGCAGGGCAAAACTCACGCCTTCAAGCACCGCGCGGTACAGGTGAATACGGCTGTGATACAGGTTCAGCCCGACAAAGCTGCCGCTGGCGCGGTCGTCCCATACCGGGCTGCGTTCGCCCATCAGGTACGGCAAAAACAACAAACCTTCGCTGCCCGCCGGAACCTGGGTGGCGCTCTGCTCCAGCAACACCAGGCTGTCCTGGCCGGTGGCCTGGGCCTGCTGTTCTTCGGCCTGGCAGAACTGCTCGCGAAACCAGCTGACCGACGCCCCGGCGGTGATCGCACCGCCAAAGATGTACAGGTCTCGATGGCCGTTGTAGACGTGAGGCATGCTCACCAGGCCGTGGTGTGCGTCCACGTGCTGGTTCAAATACCCCCAGCACATGCTGGTGCCGATCATCGCCACATGGTTACCCGGCTGCGTAACACCCGCCGCCAGCGTCGCCATCGCCGCATCCACACCGCCGGCCAGGATCGGCGTACCGGCCTGTAACCCCAGGCGCGTGGCCCAGCTTTCGAGCAAACCGCCCACCACGTCACCGGAGTACACCAATCGCTCGGGCATCATGGCCTGTGGAATGCCCAATGCATCGAGCATCTCGGCGGACCAGCCGCGCGCCTTCACATCGTAAACCCCACCGATATTGCCGGCGCTGCTATGGTCCACCGCCAATTCGCCGGTAAGGCACCAGTTGATATAGCTGTTGGGCGGCAGCAGGTAGCGCGTGTCGGCCCACACCTGCGGCTGATGCTGCTTGAGCCAGAGCATCTTGGTGAAGCCGTAATAGCTGTCCACCGAGTTACCCGTTACTTCGAACAAGCGTTCCTGGTCCAGGTGCTCACGCACCCACGCCACCTGCTCGCCGGCACGCCGGTCCATCCAGATAAGGCACGGGTGCAGCGGCGTCATCTGCGCGTCAACGGCAATCCCCGAACCGCCATACAGGCTGCTGATGCACATCGCCTTGACCTGCCCGGCCGCCACGCCGGATTTGGCCATGCACTGCGCCACACAAGCCTCGACGGCCTCCAGCCACACCTGCGGCCATTGCTCGGCCCAGCGCACTTTCGGGGTATCGACGCGATACCCCTGGCTGTGCTGGGCGATGATCGTACCTTGACCATCCACCAGCAGCGCCTTGGTGCTCTGGGTTCCTATATCGACACCCATTACGTAGTTCATAGATCAAATCACCGGCTTCAACAGCACCTTGATCGATTTGGTTGAGTTGGCCAACGCGAAGGCCTCGGCAAAATCATCCAGCGGGAAGTCATGGGTAACAATGCCCTTGGACGTCACCAGGCCGCGCTCGAACAGGTCGATAGCGATCGGGTAGCAATACGGGCCGAGGTGCGCGCCGCGTACGTCCAGCTCCTTGCGGTCGCCGATGATCGACCAGTCGACGCTGGTTTCGGCGCCGAACACACTGAACTCGACAAAACGCCCGAGCTTGCGGATCAGGTCCAGGCCTTGGGTCACGCCGGCGGGCACGCCCGTGGTTTCGATGTACACGTCGCAGCCATAGTTATCGGTGAGGCCGTTGATAATCTCGCGGGCATTGTCGCGGGACGGGTTGATCACCACGTCGGCGCCAAATAGCTTGGCCAGTTCCAGGCGCTCGTCGACCATGTCGATCACCACCAGTTTCTTCGGGGTTTTCAGCGCAGCCACCTGGACCATGCACAGCCCCAGCGTACCGGCACCGGCGATCACCACCACGTCATCGAGCTGGATTTCGCCACGGTTGACGGTGTGGATCGAACACGCCATCGGCTCCACCAATGCGGAGTCTTCCAGCGACACCGACTCGGGAATCTTGTGCACGATGGCGGTCTTGGGAATGCGCATGAACTGGGCCATGCCGCCTTCGGCGACTTCACGCTGGAAGCCGAAGATATTGTGCACTTCACACATCCAGTACTTGCCCGACTTGCAGAAGCGGCACTTGCCGCACGGCACGATCTGCTCGGCGATCACCTTGTCGCCCACCGCGACTTCAAAGTGTTCCTCAGCGCCCTCACCCACCTCTTCCACGTAACCGAAAAACTCATGGCCCGGCACCACCGGCGCCTTGACCCACGGGTTATCGCCACCCCAGAACATCGCCGCGCCGGAATGGCACTTGCAGTCACTGGCGCAGATGCCGCAGGCGGCAATGCGGATCACCAGCTCATTGGGGCGCGCCTTGGGTTTGCCGATGCGTTCCAGGCGGTAGTCTTTCGGGCCGTGGCAAACGACGGCTTGCATCTCGGTGTGCTTGTCCATGTGTTCGGTCCTTTCTTGTCAGGTGTTTATTTATGGCGCTGACGGCTGATGAAAATCGCCAGCAAAATGATCCCGCCCTTGATCACGCTCTGGACGTAGGGCGAGACCCCGAGCATGTTCAATCCGTTATTGAGTACGCCCAGCAGCATCGCGCCGAGCAAGGTGCCGACAATGACCCCGCGCCCGCCGGCAATCGACGCACCGCCAAGGACCACCGCCGCAATCGCATCCAATTCGAACGACACGCCGGCATTCGGCTGGCCGCTCATCAAGCGTGAGGTGAGCACCAGACCGGCAATCGCTGCGGTCAGGCCGCTGATGCCGTACACCAGTAACTTGAAGCGCGCCGCCCGCACGCCCGACAAACGCACCGCTTCTTCATTGCCGCCGATGGCGTAGATGTAGCGGCCGATGCGCGTGTGTTGCAGCAACACATAGGCGGCAAAGTAGGTGACCAGCATGATCAGGATCGGCACGTCGACGCCGAACAGGCTCTGGCGGCCGAAGAAACCGAACCACTCCGGCAACCCCGAAATCGGGTAGCCGTCGGTGTACATCAGGCCCAGGCCACGGGCAATGCCCATGGTCGCCAGGGTGACGATGATCGGCGGCATGTGCAGGTAGGCGACGAACACGCCATTGCCGATGCCGAAGGCCACGCCGATCAGCAGGCCGGCGCCAATCGCCAGGCCCGGCGGCAGGCCCGCGACCATCAGCCCTGCGGTCAAGGTGCCCGACAGCGCCATCACCGGGCCTACCGACAGGTCGATGCCACCGGTGAGAATCACGCAGGTCATGCCCACCGCGATAATCGCGTTGATCGACACCTGGCGCGCAATGTTCGACAGGTTGCTGGTGGTGAGGAAGTTATCGCTGGCAAAGATCATCACCAGGGTCACCACCACCAACCCGACGAAGGGATAAAACGCCGGCGAGCGCACCAGCCGCGCCAGGTTCAGGCGCAGTCGGCGGGTGTCGCCGGTATTAATGGACCTATTCACTTGAGCCCCCTGTTGCATGGCGCATGACCTCTTGTGGGTTGACGGCGGCCGCTTCCAGCAGCTTGACGATGGCGCCCTTGTGGAACACGGCGACGCGGTCGCACATGCCAATGACTTCGGGCAGTTCGGAAGAAATCATGATGATCGCGTAGCCTTGTTCGGTGAGGCTGCGCATCAGGGCGTAGATCTGCGCCTTGGCGCCGACGTCGATGCCGCGTGTGGGTTCATCGAACACCAGCACGTCGCAGTGGTGGTTGATCCAGCGTGCGATCACAACCTTTTGCTGGTTGCCGCCGCTGAGGTTGAACACCCGGCTTTCGCCGCTGGGCGCCTTGATCGACAGCTGGCGCATCAGCGCGTCGACGCTGGCGCACTCTTTGCTCTTGTCGATCAGGCCCGTGGCGTTCTGGTATTTGGGCAGGTTGTTCAGGGAGATGTTTTCGCGAATGCTGAAATCGGTGATCAGCCCTTCGCTCTTGCGGCTTTCCGGGAGCAGGCCGATGCCGTGGGCCAAGGCTTGCGCCGGGTCATCCAGGCTGACTTTCTCGCCGCGCAGCCACACGTCTTTGCTCACCGACGGCAGTGCGCCCATCATGCCCAGCGCCAGCTCAGTGCGACCGGAGCCGACCAGCCCGGCAAAGCCGAGGATCTCGCCCTTGTGCAGCTGAAAGCTGTTGCGCGGGCCATTGCGTACCAACTGGATGTCCTTGACCTCCAGCAACAACGGACCACGGTCTTTCGTGGGTTTGGGTGGAAAGCTGTTTTCCAGGCGCCGGCCGACCATCATTTCGACGAGCCGGTCGATATCGCTGTCGGCCACATCGGTCACGCCTACGTTACCGCCATCGCGCAGCACGCTGATGCGGTCGCACACCTGGAAAATCTCCTCCAGGTGGTGAGAGATAAAGATCACCGCCACGCCCTGGCGCTTGAGTTCGCGCATGATCTCGAACAGCAGTTCGGCTTCGCTGGGCGTGAGCGTAGCGGTCGGTTCATCGAGTACCAACAGGCGTGCATCCAGGGCCAAAGCCTTGGCGATTTCGACGAATTGCTGCTCGGCCACGCTCAGGTGCTTGATCGCACATTGCAGGTTGATACTCACGCCCAAGCGCTTGAACAACGCCTGACTGGCCTCGACCATTTCACGTTTGCGCAGCAGGCCGAAGCGGTTGCTCAACTCATGCCCGAGGAAGATGTTTTCCACCGCCGTGAGATAGGGAATCAGGCTGAATTCCTGGAACACAATGCCGATACCGGCGGCGATCGCATCGCGGTAAGTGGCAAACTTTTGCACCTGGCCATCGATTAAAATCTGCCCTTCGTCCTGATGCTCGACGCCGCCGAGGATCTTCATCAGGGTCGACTTGCCCGCGCCATTTTCACCCAGCAACGCATGGATTTCGCCGCGTTCGACCTGCAGGTTGATGGACTTGAGGGCTTGTACGCCCGGATAGCGCTTACAGATATTTTCCAGCTTCAGAAGACTGCTCATGCCGCCGACCTCGTATTCAGAAGGAGACCTCAAGCCCCACGGTTCACGTGGGGCCGGGGCGATTTACCAGCTGAAGTCCTTGGCCTTGGCCTGGTCGATCAAGGTGATGTCGACGGGAATGGTGGCCGGCACTTGCGAGCCCCACTTCTTGGCCAGGGCGATGCCCAGAGCCAGGCGGATCTGATCGCGCGGGTATTGCGCCGAGGTGGCGATGAACTTGCTACCGGGCTTCTGGATCGCCTTGATGGCTTCCGGTGCGCCGTCGACGCTGACCAGTTTTACGTCCAGGCCGCTGGCTTCGATGGCCGACAGTGCGCCGAGGGAGCCGTTGTCATTCACGCTGAAGATGCCCTTGAGGCCGGGCTGGGCCTGCAGCATGTTTTCGGTGACGGTCAGCGCCTGGTCACGTTCCTGCTTGCCATTCTGGATGCTCACGATCTTGATGTCCGGGTGCTTGGCCACCGCTTCTTTGCAGCCGCGCACACGCTCAAGGATCGGCACCACGGCGATGCCGTCGAGGATCGCGATATTGCCTTTGTCGCCGATGTTCTTGGCCAGGTATTCACAGGCCTGGAAGCCGGCGTCGAAGTTTTTTGAACCGACAAAGGAGTCCAACGGGCCGTCGGCCTGGGCGTCCACTGCGACCACGACCACACCCGCGGCGTGCGCAGATTTGACCGCCGATTGCACGCCAACCGAGTCGGTGGGGTTGATCAGCAGGATATCGATGCCTTTTTGCAGCATGTCCTCGACGTCGCTGACCTGCTTGGACACGTCATGGCGGGCATCGGTGATGATCAGCTTCGCACCGATGGTTGCGCCGGCTTCTTCCAGGGCGTTTTTCATGGTGACGAAATAGGGGTTGTTGATTTCCTGGAAGGAAGCGCCGATGCGGATCGGTTTGGCGGCGTCGGCAAACGCTGCGCTGGTTGCGCCGAGGGTGATGCTGACAGCCAGTAAACACAGGGTTTTCGGGAGCATTTTCATGGCGTGGTTCTCTGTTTTGTTTTTATTTTTAGAGCAAATGTTATCGATAACATTTTGCGAGAAGCTAGCAAGTAAATCAGGCCTGTGCAAGCCCCCGTCGGTCGCCCGCGGTTCAAGTGTGGGAGCTGGCTTGCCTGCGATAGCATCTACTCGCTCTACCTGACACACCGAGGTGTGTGCATCCCAGGCAAGCCAGCTCCCACAAAAGCCTGTTTCCACACAAGCCAGCTCCCACACTTGAACCGCGGACTGCGCAAAAACTCGCACTATCTCGCGTACCAACTAAGCTCAGGCTCCAACAAAAAAACCAGAGCGTGCCGCCATGGCCCATCCCACCGAGACCTTCCGCGCCCGCTACCGCGCCGCCGTGAGCGCCCGTTACAACCCCTGGCTGCACGCCAGTTTCGTGCTGGGCTACGGCCTTGTCTGCATCGCCCTGGCCTGGTCCTCCACCGCGCACATCACCGCGCTCCAGTGGCTGACCGTGCCGCTGACGCTGGTGTTCTTCAACCTGTGCATCTACCTCGTACACCGCCACCTGGGTCATCACAAACACAGCCTGGCCCGGCTGTTCTATGCGCGCCACACGGGTGACCACCACAGTTTCTTTACTCCCGGCCACATGACCTATGACAGCCCGCGAGACTGGCGTGTGATTCTATTCCCGGCCTGGCTGATCGTGCTGCACAGCCTGACGATCACCCTGCCCGCCTGGTGGCTGCTCAAACAATTGAGCCCCAACGTCGCCGGGTTGTTTGCCGGGTGCATGATCCTTGGGTATTTACTTTACGAAGTGTTTCACGCCTGCGAACACCTGCCCGCCGAGCACCCGGTGGCGCGCTTGCCATGGATTCGCCAGATGCACCAGTTACATGCCCTGCATCATCGCCGTGAGCTGATGCAGGGGCGCAACTTCAATATCGTCCTCCCCCTGATGGATTACCTGTTCGGCACCCTGCACTGGGAGCCGAACGCCCACGACAACCAGGAATAGTCATGAGTACCCGCCCCAAAAAACTGCGCCATTTGCTGTTCGTACTGCTGCTTGCAGTCATCGCTTTTCTGCTGCTGATGCCCACCAAAGTGCAACCGGTGAACTGGTCGCCGCCCAAGGCGCCCTCGCTCAAAGACGGCGCCTACGCCGAGAACCAGCGGCTCAAGGGCATTGAAAAAATCGGCGCACAGGACATCGCCGGCCCCGAAGCCTTGCTGCTCGACCCCCAGGGCTTTCTGATCAGCGGCCTGCAGGACGGGCGCATCATCCGCACCTCGCCGGACAGTCACACGCTGGAAGTGCTCGCCAACACCGGCGGCCGCCCGCTCGGCCTGGCGTTGCACCCGGATGGGCGCTTGATCATTGCCGATGGGGTCAAGGGGTTGCTTGCCCTGGATGCCAATCGCCAACTCAAGCCATTGAGCAGCAGCGCTGACGGCGTACCCTTTGGCCTCACCGACGATGTGACCGTCGATGCCAGCGGGCGCTATGCCTACTTCAGCGACGCATCGAGCCGCTGGGGCTATGGCCAGGACGGCACAGCGGTGATCGAACATGGTGGCGACGGCCGGTTGCTGCGCTATGACTTCAGCAACGGCACCACAGAGGTGTTGCTGGACCGGCTGCAATTTGCCAATGGCGTGACCCTGGGGCCGGATGAAAACTACGTACTGGTGAATGAAACCGGCGCCTACCGTATCAGCCGCTACTGGCTCAAGGGCGAGCGCAACGGCACCCATGACCTGTTTATCGACAACCTGCCGGGCCTGCCGGACAACCTCAGTTTCAATGGCCGCGATCGCTTCTGGGTTGCCCTGTATTCGCCGCGCAACCCGTTGCTGGACGGTTTCGCCGGCTACCCGCTGTTGCGCAAGGTGATGGTGCGCGCACTGATGGTGGTGCCCAAGCCCATCGAGCGCAAAGCCTTTGTGCTGGGGCTGGACATCGATGGCAAGGTCATCGCCAACTTGCAGGATGGCAGTGCGGGCAATTACTCGCCGGTCACTACCGCGCGCGAATACGGCGACTGGTTGTACCTGGGCTCGCTCACGAGCACCAGCATGGCGCGCCTGCCGTTGAAGCTGGCGCTGGCCGGCGAATAACAAAAAGGGGCAGCCTGTTCAGGCTGCCCCTTCTGATTTACATCACGGTATCAATGGATGATGTCCTGGGTGCAGATGTGCCCAAAGGTCACATACTGCACGTTATCACCGCCGACACCCACGCCCGGGAACTCGTCCAGCTCGATACGCCAGCCGCCGAAGTTGAAGGTGGTGTCCCAGGTGTACTGCACGCCGGTGCTGCTGTCCGGGTACTGCACACGGTTATCGCCAAAGCAGGTACCGAGCGCAGCACTGGCCTGGGATGTGCCGGCACTGTTGGTGGTGGCCTTGAAGTCGGTCCAATGAAACTCGGTGCCCTCAAAGCGCTTGTCGACACGCAGCACAGGTGTGACGCCCAGCAGCGGCGCGCCCGTGGAGTCGGACCAGTTGGTGGTCCAGTTCAATGTGCGCCCCGCCTGCGTCGCCATCCAGAATATCGATGCCGGCACCCGCACGATGTTGTCACCGGTTACCTGCGAGCTGTTCAGCCGTGGCGCAGAGCCGAGGCTCAACTTGTAATATTTGCTTGGATCCTGCGTCACGGCCGGGTTGGCCCGCACACGCACCTTGACGGTCGTACCCGGCGTGACGCTCGGGTAGGTGGACGTAGAGCCGGCCGGTACGACGATCCAGTTGACGCCATCAAAGCGCTCGAAGATCCATTGGTTACGGCTGCCACTGTCATCGCCTGCCAGGTACATGCTCACGGCCTGGCCACGCACGGCCTTGAAGTCGAAGTAATCGACGTCGTTGGCGTTGTCGAGGTTGCCGCTCACCTTGTTCATGGTGTCCGGCAGCGCAAAGGCGTCCTGCGGCGTGTCGTTGGGCTCGAAGGCGTCGATGTTGGTGTCTGCCGCTACGCCAAAACTGAACTGCGCATTGGTTGCGGTCTTGGCCACCATGTACCAGTAGTAGTCACCGGCCGGCAGTACACCGTCGATGTATTCATCGGCATTGCCGGCGTTATCGGCGGTGGCCAGCAGTTGCAGGTTGCCTTGGCCGTCGTCGCGGAACAGGCTCAGCGACATGTCGGCGCCGGCACTCTGGTTGATCAACTGCACCAGCACCCGCGCGCTTTTTGGCAGGTTGAAGTGGTAAGGGAAATCCTGGCCCGTTTGCACTTCGCTGATGGTGTAGAGGGTGTTGATATCCAGGGTCGGAAACAGCGGAACAAAGTCGGCGACCGCTGCACTTTTCAGCTCGCTCTGATTCGGCTTTTTCAACGTGCCGATAACGGTGTTGAACGGAGCGGATTTGGCAGCCTTGGTAGCCGCCTTGGCCTTGCCGTCCCGTGCATCCAGCAGCTTTTGCCGCAGCGCCTCCGAAATCGGCACCGCAGTGAGCGTGCCGCCAGGTTTGAGCGCGTCAATCTCGCTTTGGCTGACTGTGCCGGGGGTGAGTTTGGGAAGGTTCAGGTCGGCCAGGGCAGAGGCCGAGATAAAGCAGGAGGCCATCATGGCCGCGCCCAGCATAAGGGCTTTGGTTGGTTTCATTTTTTATCCATCCATAGTTAAAAAATTGAAGCTCAGGTGATCGGTGACATCCGGTCACCTGGGATGGAATGTAGAACAAAGCTGTATATGTGTACAGTATTTTTTGGCGGATTTTAGTGATCTACCATTTCATCCAGATACACCAGGCAGTCGCACTCAAAAACCAAACCATTCCAGACAAATAGGGCCATAGCGCCCAACGCTTCAAGCTCAAGGGAACTGCATCCAGCTCTGCCTGGGTGACATAGCCCCTTCTCACGCACAGATTTGGCAAGAACAAAAAGCCTACGATCAGGCTCGTGCGCTTGAACCTGTCTCTGGCGCGATTTCGCCACCAATAACGCTTGTTGTCACATACCATTGTGTTACCGCTGAAACAGCTCTCCAGTTCATCTAGCTTTGTGTTCTCGACGAATACCATTAGCCCATATGAAACGCCTGGCGATACTGCGAGAAGAATCACACACACCGTGTAGAGGATCGTGCTCATATACTTTCCGGTTGATAAATCAGATCACCGACCATTTCTCCCCCGAGCCCACCTATGCTCCCGCCCACAGCACCTCCGGCAGCGCCCCCGAAAACCCCACAAATCAGTTCGCCTCTCCCTTTGAGCGCGATCCCCATGACCATCGAACATACACGGCGTGTCACCTTTGCCCCCAAGGCACCGCCGCGCGCAGCGCCTGCAACACTGCCCAGCAACTTCGCCGGTTCCACATACTTCGCCCGCGTGCACAAGGCTTCCCTTCCCGTCATACACGCCTCCTTGACCTCCAATCCTGTCACCCCCACATCCATGGCCAACCCCACATAAGTGCCCTTCCCCAACCACTTCGACACCTGCGCCACGTCCCCGACCCGCTGCGCATACCCCGCAATCTCACCCTTATGCAGAAAGCTTTTGGTCGATATCCCTAGCACCTTCTTCAACGATTGATTGCCCCGCAACCCCGTGCCAAACCGCGCCGCGCCTTGCAGTTGCGCGTCCAACTGCCGAAACAGCCCTTGGCGCTGACGAGCAAACTCTCCCCGCTCCAACCCACCGCCCTTCAACCGCTGATGCAAGCGCTCAATCGCTTCCAGGGTCTGCGCCACCTCATCCAGATGCCGTGCCCACGCCGACGTGGCGCTGCCGATACCAATCGAGCCGTTCGCCAGCAAGCTCTGCAGCAAATCGTAGTTATTGATTACCGCCGAACCGGCCGATGGCTCCAGCCCCCAGCGAATCTGCTCGCCATAACGCATCAACCAAGCTTCTTCACTGCGACAGCTGAAGCTGAAGTCGTCAGGGATAATTACCAGTTGCCCCGGTGTTACCAGGCCAGCACGTAAGTGCCGGTTCAACACGTCAAAGTGATCAGAACGCTGACGATTTGGCGCCCCGCCCATCGCCCTGGATTTCAAACTGCCGTAGTCCGTTGTGCGGTCATTGATGAACCCCTGCGCCATGCCTTCCATCCCGGATGCAATGAAGATGGCGTCGGAATATAGGCAAGCACAGGCGGCCCGCACACAAGGGCGGGCGCGGGAAATCACATTTGGGAAGTTGCCTACTCGGCAGAGAAAAATCGCCTACAAAAACCCGCGATTAATACCCGGTCATCTCCAGATACCCCACACCACCTTCAAACTGCACCGGCCCTTCCCAGTACGGGATGCTCAGGTTCATCCACGCCTTCGGGTTGACGGCCTGGGGCGTGATATCCAGTTGCTTGCCGGGAATTTTCAGTGACCAGCGCGTAGGAACAGTGCGCCCGTCAACCTCGGTGGTGGCCAGCGGTGTGAGTTGAATATCGGCGTTATGCAGGGTCTGGGTGTGCCCTTGCTGGTCGATCCAGGTGCCGGTCAGGTAACCCGCGCCGTCCTTTTGCCGCACGCGAAACAGCATCAACTGCTCGCCACGGTCCAGGTGCAGGGAGAACCAGTCCCAGCCGGTCTGGCTCGCGGCCAGGGGCTGGCTGCTCCATTCGCGGTCGAGCCAGGCCGGGCCGCTGACCTGGTAGGTGGTGCCGTCGAGCGTGACATTGCCTGCTGCGGTAAAAAACGGCTGGCTGTAGTAGTAGGACGCCTGGCCTTGATCGGATTTGCGGCTGTAGCCGTTATCACCTTGCAGCACCAGCGGGCGGCTGGAAGTCAGGTGCAAGTCGTAGGCAAACTGTGGGCCTGTGGCCTTGAGTTGCATATCGGCCAAGGCGCTGGCGGCATCGGGCCGGGTGGCAAAACTCCAATCGTCGAGCCAGGCAGTGAATGGCGCTGCCTGGGCGCCGGCCTGGCCAACACCGCCACGGGCGTAGCGCTCGGCGGCGTAATGCCGGGTGGCGGAGGTGACGGCGGCGTGGCCCAGCCAGATCGTCGAGTCACGCCAGCCCGCATGTACCGGCCCGGCCTTGAGCGCGTTGCGAAACAACGTCCATTGCACGCCGAACACATGGCCTTGGGCATCCTTGAGGTTGGCGGTGACGTACCACCATTCGATGCGAAAGCCGGGGTGCGGGCCGTGGTCTTCGGGAAAGCTGAAGACCTTGCCAGGCACCACCTGGGCGAAATCCGCCGCTTCACTGCCAAGGCCGGCGAAGCTTTCCTGCGGCGCGGGGGCTTTGTCGCAGGCGGTCAATAGCAACACGGCGGCCCAGCACCAGGCGTTAATCTTCATGGGCAAAGGTCCTCAGCAAATCCGCCGGGCGGCTGCGGTATAACTGCCACAGTGGCCAGGCCGAGGCCAGCAGCGTGGCAAGCATCGCCAGCCCCAGCAATTGCGCCAGCTGCCATGGGAACACTTGCAGGGGCAAGCGCCAGCCGAATGCCTGCACATTGATCACCGCGTCCAGGCACCACGCCAGCAGCAGGCCCAAGGGTAAGGCCAACACCAGCGTCAACACCGCCAGCAGCCAGGTTTGGCCGAGGTTGAGCAGCATCAATTGCCGGCGCGTCACGCCCAGCGCCCACAGCGGTGCGAGTTGGCCAAGGCGGCTTTGGCTCTGGGTCAGCAGGCTGATAAACAGCGCCACACCGGCGACACCCAGGGTCAGGCTGTTGAGTGCCGCGGTGGCGGCGAAGGTGCGTTCGAACACCTGGCTCGACCAGCCTTTGAGCTGCTGCTGATCGACGATGCGGCTGTCCTCCAGGGCAAAGGCGCGCCGCACCTCCTGCACCAGCGCCGGCACATTGCCGGGCAGTACGCGCAGGTTGAAGCGCGCCGGTGCCAGGCCCGGCCAGTGCGCCAGCAGGTGTTGCGAATTGACCAGCAGATGGCCCTTGGGGTTGCCGTAGTCGGCGTAAACCCCCACCACTTTTGGCGACCACACGCCTTGCGGCGTGGGGAGCTTGATGGCGTCGCCCAGGCCCACCTTCAAGCGGCGCGCCAATTGCTCGCTGAGCATCACGCTGTCGCCCTGCAACAGTTGATCCCACGGTGTGCTGGCGGTTTGCAGCAACGGCCAGTGCTGGCGATAGGTCGGATCGTCGACCACCCCGAACACATCCGCCGGCCAGCCCTGCAATTGCACCGCCACCTGCCAGGTGGGCAGCACCGCCTGCACCAGCGGTTGCCGCGCCAACCAGGTGGAAAGCTGCTCAGCCTGGGCCGGGTTTTGCGGGTTGAGGTACAGCTCGGCGGTAAGGCGTTGTTCCAGCCAGTTATTGAACGTCTGGCGAAACCCCGAAGTCATGGAGCCCGCACCAATGTTCGCCGCCAGGGCCAACAGCAACGCCATCAGCGCCAGGCTCAAGGCCGGCAACTGCTGGCGGCAGTCGGCAAGAAACCACTGGCCCAACACCGAACGGCTACGTCCAAGCACCGCCGTCAACAGGCCATTGAGCACCACCGGCAGGCCGAGCGCCGCGCCCAGCAGCAAGGCTGCCATCAGCACAAACCCGGCGGCGAGGCTGTTACCCCACCACAGCGCCAGCACTGCAATCGCCAACGCAGTAGCCGCCACCCAACCCTGACGTCGCAGCCAGCGCCCGTGTGCCTCATGCCAGGCCTGGGCATTGGCCAGCGCCAGCAAGGGCAAACGCGACGCGCGCCACAGGCTGCTGGCGCCCGCCAGCAGCGCGCCGAGCAGGCTCAAGCCCAAGCCGGCCAGCCACCACCACGGGCTGAGGTTTAATTGGCCCGCCACCTCGGCGCCATACAGCCCGCGCAGGCTGGCGGCCACATCCGGGAGCAACAGGCTGGCCAGCAGGTAACCACTGATCACACCCAACACGCCACCCAGCAACGACAACACGCCCAGCTCTACCGCCAGGCTGACGATCAGCAGGCGCGCGCTGACCCCACAGGCACGCAAGGTACGCAGCAAGCCACGGCGTTGCTCCAGGGCCAGGCCGATGGCGGCGTGGACAATAAACAGGCCGACTACAAAGGATAAAAAACCCAAGGCATCGAGGTTCAGGTGAAAGCTCTCGGTGAGGCGCGAGAGGTTGTTGTCCTCGCCTTGCTTGAGTTGCAGCGCGGCGGGAGGCGTCGGGTGGGTGGCGGCAAATGCCTTGTCCACCAGCAGGCGCGACAGACGCCCCGGCATGTCCAATAACGGTTGGGCGAAGCCGATATCGGTCAGCAACAGGCCGGGAGCCATGTCAGGCTGAACCTGCAATGGTGGCAACCGTTGGCCGTTCGCCGTCAACGGTCGCGCACCGGCCTGCAACCCCAACGCCTGTAAAGTTTGCGCGGCGATCCAGGTTTGCCCAGGCGGGTTGAAAAACCCGAGCATCTGCGCCTGGCTCAAGCGCTGCCCCGCCACCGCACCGCCAGCGGGCAAGGACAACGGCTCGATGCCCATCAATTGCAGGCGCAGATCTTCATGCCCCTTGAGCTGCAGCCGCCCCTGCACCACCGGCGACACCGGCCAGCCGGCGCGGCGCAGCTCGGCAAACAGTGCTTGCGGGAAGCTCGCGCTGTCCGGCGCAGTCAGGCTGGCTTGGGGCTCACCGCCGATCAATTGGCTGGCACGTGCATAGCTGTCGCGCGCATGGCTGTTAAGGGCTTGCACGCCGGTCAACAACGCGGTGGCCAGCCACAAGCCGGTGAGCACGCTGAAGAACTGCACCGGGTGTCGTCGCCAATGGCTCAACAATGCGCGCAGTGCCCAATAAAATACCCTCATCTCATGCGACCACACGACCACGCCGCAACACCACCTGGCGGTCCAGGCGCGCGGCGATGCGCGGGCTGTGGGTCACCATCAACAGGCTGGTGGGGCTGTCTCGCAGCAGGTCCAGCAGCAATTGCAGCACGTCATCGCTGGTGGCCTCGTCGAGATTGCCGGTGGGTTCATCCGCCAGCAACAAGCCGGGGCGCGAGGCCAACGCACGGCCCACCGCAACCCGCTGCTGTTGGCCGCCGGAGAGTTGTTCGGGATAACGCTTGAGCAAATCGCCCAGGCCCAGGCGCTCAACCAGTTGCGCCTGCCATTGCGGGTCGAAGCGCCCGGCCAGACGTGCCTGGAACGCCAGGTTGTCGTCGACACGCAAACTGCCGATCAGGTTGAACTGCTGGAACACCAGGCCGATTTCGGTACGCCGCCAATGCGCCAGTTGCGCCTCGCTCAGTTGGTCCAGGCGCTGCTCGCCCACCTGAACAGTGCCACTGTCCACACGGTCGAGCCCGGCGACCAGATGCAGCAACGTACTTTTTCCGCTGCCGGACTCGCCCATCAGCGCCAGGCTGCTACGCTCTCCCAGGTACAGGTCGACACCCGCCAGCACCGGCAGTGGACCTTGCGGGGTGGCGTAGCTTTTAACAACACCTTGCACCTGCAACATAAACACGCTCGTTTAAAGGACTGCAAACGAGCATAACGGCTGGTTGACGGCCCCACGCAAATTTTTCACATGGATTTCACCGCTTGCCCACCCTCGCCCCTCTAAATTGCCCGCCATGCGTCGCTAGACGGCAACTTGTTAGTTACCGCCCACGGCAACTTTTAACCGTCGGATGTTCAGCCAAAAGACAGCAGCGCTATGACACGCTCCGCTTCAACTACGGGCATCCGTCAGTGCGTTGCGCCTATTTGAATAAAACACTGAAGACAGTGCCCATGGTGAATGATGTGGTTGACCTTACCCTGACCAAACCGCGCTCACGCCGGGGCTATCTCAAGCGCCTGCGAAAGTGGTGGGCGGGCCTTGCCGTTATCGGCTTGCTGCTCGCCGGTTTCCTGGTGTGGCCGTTCTCGCCGCGCGACCTGAGCGTCGGCAATCGCCTGCTGACCTCGCAAGTGCTGCCGGCCTGGCGTAATGGCGACCTGATCGTGCTGGTGCGTCACGAAGAGCGCTGCGACCGCTCGCCCAATGCCTGCTTCGGCGCACCTGAAGGCCTGACGACCGTCGGCACCCAACGCGCTGAAGAAGTGGGCAAGGCCTTCAAACTACTGGGCCTGGAAAACAGCGACATCGTTGCCAGCCCGGCCTTGCGCACGGTACAGACCTCGCACTTCATGTTCGGCAAAGCCGAGCTGACCGCTGGGGAAAAGACCATCTGTGGCGAGGACATCGATGAAGAACTGCTCAGCCGCAAACGACCTGGTCGTAACCTCGTCTTTGTCACCCACAGCGGCTGTATTGCCGACTTCGAAAGCGCCCTGGGCTACCCCCATGCGACGTTCTCCGAGTACGGCAGTGCCCTGTTCGTGCGCGTACTGGCCAACGGCAAATTCGAGACGCTTGGCATCATGAAAGGCCCCGCCTGGGCCGCCGTACTTAAAAAGCTATAGACACTTTTTTACCTATAACTTTCTTCATGTTCAGCAAAACGACAGCCCTGTTCTGGCATGTTCAACTGCGCCCGCTACTATTGGACGTCATGAATACTTTCATCGACTTAGTGAACTTAGTGATTCTTCCTACAAACTTTTACACATCTGCTTACTTCGCCATTAAACGTCAAGGAGCGACGTTTTCATGACTCGACTGCTTAAACCCTTACCTCTATTGCTATTGGCCTTCGCGGTATTCTATCTACTGCCCATGGGCCTGCACGGTTTGTGGATCCCGGATGAAACCCGTTACGCCCAGATCAGCCAGGAAATGCTCCAGAGCGGCAATTGGGTCGCACCGCACTTCATGGGTGTGCGCTATTTCGAAAAACCCGCCGCCGGCTATTGGCTGATCGCCCTCGGGCAGGCGGTGTTCGGCGAAAACCTGTTCGGTGTGCGTGTGGCTTCGGCCTTGACCACCGGCCTGAGCGTGGTGCTGGCCTACCTTATCGCTCGCCGCCTGTGGAACGACCCGCGCAAAAGCTTCGCCTGCGCCCTGCTCTACATGAGCTTCGGGCTGGTGGCTGGGCAAGCAGGTTATTCCAACCTCGATCCGCAATTCACCTTCTGGGTCAACCTCAGCCTGGTAGCGCTGTGGTTTGCCCTCGACAGCCGCACGCCGCGCAGCCGTCTGGGTGCCTGGGCAGTGTTGGGCGTGGCCTGCGGCATGGGCTTTATGACCAAGGGCTTTCTGGCCTGGCTGTTGCCCGTGCTGATCGCCGTGCCCTATATCCTCTGGCAGCGCCGCCTGGGCGAATTGTTGCGCTACGGCCCGCTGGCCATTGTGGTCGCCGCGATCTTGTGTGTGCCGTGGGCCTTGGCCATTCACTTGCAGGAGCCTGACTACTGGCGTTTCTTCTTCTGGCACGAGCATATCCGTCGCTTCTCTGCCGACAATGCCCAGCATGCGCGGGCCTGGTGGTTCTTCCTGCCGATCATGGTGGTCGCCTGCCTGCCCTGGGCGGCGTTGCTGCCAGCCACACTGATCAAAACCTGGAAAGACAAAGCCCAGCCGGCCATCGTGTTCCTGGCCCTGTGGTTGCTGTTGCCCCTGGCCTTCTTCAGCATGAGCCGCGGCAAATTGCCGACCTACATCATGCCGTGCCTGCTGCCACTGGCCTTGTTGATGGGCCACGCGCTGATCGACTTGATCCAGCAAGGCAAGGCCCGCGCGATCCTGATCAACGGGCTGGTAAACGCCGTGATTGGCCTGGCGGCGATGGTGGCGTTGATCTACCTGCAAATCAGCAACCCGATGTACGGCAACAGCCACGCGGAGATGTTCAGCCTGTCCCTGGCGTTTATCGTATTGCTGGCCTGGATCCTCGCCAACCTGCTGCAAGCGCTGCGCCCGCTGACCCTGTGGGCAATGCCGGCACTGGGCATCGGTTTGCTGGTGGCGTTGCTGCCGGCGGGCATGCCGGAAATGATCACCGATACCGAAATGCCCGACCAGTTCGTGCTTGAGCATCTGGACGAATTGCAACAAACCCATGCTTTGATCAGCAACGAGTTGGGCTCGGCGTCGGCCTTGTCCTGGCGCCTGGGTCGCACGGAAGTGGCGTTTTACGACACCGAAGGCGAGCTGCGTTATGGCCTCAAGTACGCCGACTCGGTGCACCGCAAGGTCGACCTGGACAGCGTGCAGACCTGGCTTGCGCAGGCGCGCCAGCAAGGTTCGGTCGGTGTGCTGATGCGCGTGCGCAGCACCAGCGAACACCGCGAAGAAGGGCAACTGCCACCGGGTGGCAAGCGCTATCGCAAAGGCGCCCTGCTCTTGATTATTTATCCGCAGCTTCCTTAACGTTACGCCTGCCTTGAGAGCCGCCCATGAGTGTCTTCAAAACCGAACGCGGCGCCCTGGTGCTGCTGCTGGGCGTCTCGGCGCTGCTCCTGCTGCTGGGCCTGGGCAGTCGCGACTTGTGGGGGCCGGAAACCCGCTGGGCCAACATCGCGTTGCAGATGCTGCAAAGCGGTGATTACTTCGACCCCTACCTCAAGGGCGCGCCCTACTACGACAAACCCCTGCCCTCCTACTGGCTGATCACCGGCTTCGCCAACCTGATGGGCGGGCTTGGCCCCTGGTCGCTGCGTTTGTCGTCGGTGATTGCGGCGTGGCTGAGCATCTGGCTGGTGTACCTGATCGGCGAACGCCTGTTTCGCAAAGGCACCGGGCTGATTGCCGGCTGGATGCTCGCCACCACCTTCTACTTTCTGTTCTGGGCGCGCGTGGCCACGGCCGATATCCTCACCGTGTGCGGCGTACTGGCGGCGGTGTGGTGGTATTGGCGCGGGCCGGACGACACACGGTTGGGGCGCTACACGGTGTTTTTCCTGCTGCTGGCGGCCACCTCGTTGTTCAAAGGTTTGATCGGTTTTGTGCTGCCGGGCCTGGTGCTGCTGCCGCACCTGCTCAGCGAGCACCGCTACAAACGCCACCTCAACCTGCGCCTGCTGCTGGCCATGCTGATTGCAGCGGCGTTTTATGCGATTCCCTTCGTGCTGTCCCACCTCTATGGGGCGCCGACTTACGGCGAGAGTGGCCTTGAACTGGTGTTCAAGGAAAACGTCGTGCGTTTCTTCGACCCGTTCGACCACATGGGGCCGATCTACACCTACCTGATCTACCTGCCCGCCTACACCTTGCCCTGGGCACCGTGCTGGTTGCTGGGCCTGTGGCTGGCGCTGCGCAACTGGCGCCACACGCCACCGAACGTGCGCTGGCTGGTGTGGGGCCTGGGCCTGCTGTTTGTGTTCTTCACCGCCAGTGGCAGCCGGCGCAGCTACTACGTGCTGCCGCTGGTACCTTTTGCCCAGTTGTTGGCGGCCTGGTGGTTGAGTGAACGCCTGGAGCAAAAAACCGCCAGCTGGCCGCGTTGGCAAAAAGGCTTCGGCTTCACTGCAGGCCTGCTGTTGCTGGTGCTCGGAGGGATCTATCCCTGGGTCAACGGCAATGGCGGCGTGACCCGCTTCGCCGACGACGTACAGGCCGAGGCGGTCAAAAGTGCGCCGTGGGCTCACTGGCAGATGGTGATGGTAGAAGTCGACAACAAGGTGCCCATGTACCTGCAAAATGGCGGCAAACCGTTCTACTACGTCAGCGAGACCCAGGACTTCCCGCGCCAGGGCGACAGCGCCGCCTTGATGGCCTGGCTGGAAAAAACCAGCGGCCAGGGCTTCGACCCGCAGCACACCATTATCGTCGCGCAGTATTCCAAGGAAGACCCGACGCCGCTGGCCTACCTGGGCGCGGATCACACGGTGATCACCACACAGCCGGATAATGGCGAGCGGTTGTTCCAGAAGCGCTCGGGTGGCAGCGTGGCGTTTGTTCCCATAGGTAAATAACGTCGCGCGGCAAAGTCTGACTTAATTTGTTGGCAAGCTTGCCGCGTGAATAAAGGCCTCATCCAGGCTTTTGGCGTCATACGCCCCCATGAACCCTCCTGCGTCAGTAAAGCGGTTAAAGCGTTGCTGACTCAGCATGTAAAAGTCATCGCAATGATTGACGATTTCGTCAACGTTATGTGACGAGACGAGAACAGCAACACCCTGCTGCGCAGCGCCTTCCAAACACCTCCAAATATGATAACGAAACTCCGGATCCACGCCCGCTGTAGGCTCATCCAGAATGACCAGATCGGCCCCTACAGCGAGCAGAGACAGCGTAAAAAACCAACGCTTTTCTCCATAACTGCAAAGCGAGGATTTTTTGTTCCAGATGTCGCAATAGCGCTCGGCAACCCCCGGGCTCCACATTTCGATTTTTTCTAACGCATGCTTTTGAGTAACCGGCACATCAGCACAAAAAATCATCATCATTTTAAACACATCAAACATTCGAAGCACTGGAGGCGTAGTGATAACTTGAGACAAGTAAAGAAACGTTGAGAACGAATTGACTATCTCACCGGCCTCCATTTTCTTCAGACGGCAAATCACATCAAAAAAAGTAGTTTTTCCAGATCCGTTAGGCCCCAGTAAGCCTGAGATGGAGCCCGCTTCGACCACCATTGACGCCTTATTAAATACCGTATGGCGCTCATACCGGACGTCTAGCGAATTCACAATCAAACGTTTCATCAGTAACGACTCCAAACCGGATTGACGAGCAAAAATTTATAGACCACAGCCAGCGACAAAACAAACAGCACTACAATGGTCATCACTACATATAAAGATTCAAAGACACCCCCCTGCATAATCTGGCTAGCCCACCACATCGGATTGAAAAATTTCACCACTTCTATCACCGGATGGGACGAGCTTATACTCACAATCCCAAGCGCCAACATCAGGAAAGACAACACTGAAAACACAGTATTCGCATTTTGAAACCCCAGCGGAACCAGCGTCAATAACAGTGACGGTATCGAAAACAGCAAAAAACAAATGTAGAATCTTCCAGCGACAACAAGAAACTCAACAAAACTCATCTCACCAAAGTACACCCGCGTCAGAACATAGAACACCAAACAATAAACCATTGACATAATTGAATAGGCCAAAAACTGACCAACAAGAAAGACCCTCTTCGTGCGATTCGTATAGACAAACGATCGAAGAAAACCGCTCTCTCTTCTCCCCACTATATAAAACGCCAGCCCAAACATGGCGACACTCGACGATACGAAGGCGTAGAACCATGAGGTCACCGAAATGTAATCAGCCGACATTTCCGCACGGGTCATCCGGGCATACATAATTAAGTAAAAGGTGACAACTGGGGAGAGGACGATCCAAAATAACGCAAGAGGCTCCTTCAATTGTTCTTTGATAAAAAGAGCTGCCAACAAGCCCGACTTGAATAATAAATCAATATTCATTAACCACCTCATGGGAAAGGCACCATTCTCTCCAAACGAGAGGGCAGCACAGAAGCCAGAAAACTCTTGGAGTACTTGTTTATCAAATTTATACTCCCCGAATTATCCATATGTAAAAAAAGATCAGGTGAAAGATACCGGCAAAAAAAACATCCGACACCGTTAACTGTCGAGTAACGTGAATAGAAGTAACCCGCCACACCCAAACCTTTCAATACCGACAACAAACCCTGCAATGTAAACCCCACGGCGCGAGACACTGAAGATTCTTCGACGACCAACACATCGGTAATCTCGTGATAAGTTGCAAATGAATTACAACTTAAAAAATATCGCAAATACGGATCTTCAACCTTACTTATATCAGAGTCAACGGCACCGAATAGATCCATAAATCGATAAGTCTGCCACAACTCAAGCAACGCCTTCTCAAGTGCCTCGGACTCTGTAGAAGCATAAGACATACCTGCACAATAGTTTACATTGTGATGGGGCCTGTTCTGACCGTAGACGACTAATATACAAACGCCTGGAAACCTGGAATCTGAAATATCGAAAACTGAAAGCTTTCCTGCTGCAAGCAAAGCGTGATAAAGGTGTATAACACGCCGACCAACTAATGAGCTATCCACATAAACAGGAGAAACCAAAGAACGACATTTTTTTGTCAGCCAAAATCTCAGAAGAAACTGTCGTTCAAGATACTCTTTTATCGCCCCCAAAAAAGCGACCTCTGAACGCCAATGAAAACTGCACCCACACGTATCTCTCTGAGGGTAAATAAACGTGTCACTTTCAAGGCCCCGCGAGGAAAGGGAGAGGCAGACAGTTGGAATAAAACAACTGGAAAAATCCGATACTCTTACCACCTCACTCATAAAAAATTTATAGCTTTCAAGCGCTGCAATAGAAATACCATTAGAAGCCGTTTGGACAAATGCACCTGTAAAGCTATCGACCTCCGCATTGGTGAGTGATTCATTAAGAGCCCCCCGCTTTTTTGAAAGTATCTCTCTATAAAAATGACGACGTTCAAAATACTCGCCCAACGCGGATCTGATTGAATTCGAACCGTTCCCTACACCCGAACCTGTAGCTGACAGCGCATCGAAAACTTCTACAGAGTTGGGAAAATCGATTAATCCTGAAGGTTGAAATAGCATCGTGCATGGGAGATCAGGCTTGTGCATTGGGTTAATTAATTTCATGATTTCTACCTATAAAATGAACACACATAGGAAAAAACAAGGCCGGATTCAACCCAAGCACCTTACAGACCATTGAATCCGTATAGGCAGACCATAACCGACACGCCAACCCAAGCGATTTTGCCTGGAGCTCCACCAGCATATAAATTGACCCTACCTCCATGAGCGCCATTCGATACCCGCGATACCTATATTTAAACAAGTTTTTCGGTATATAGACTGCGTAAATAATGGCTAAACTCGGGCTACCAATATTATTGGGCGATGCCAAAACAGCGGACTTTATTTTTTCGACATCATGCTCAACTTGCAACAGTTCAAATCGCTTTGATTTCGGAAGCAAATGCAAAATTTTTCCAGCCCCAGGCCACTGATAGTTCTCCTCAGTAAGTGAGCAGATAAAAACCTCAACGGGATAAAGTGCTCCGCCACTTGGATACCCTCTTTTGTATGACTCTCCATTTCTTGACAGCAGCGGAAAAATCAAACTCTCGATTTCTGAAAATCTCAACCCCGAAGATAGGAAACGCTCACACGATTCATTTCTACACAACTTATTTTCCGGAGCCTCGCCCAACAAAGTAATTTCAGTTGTTAAGTTCATATCCGGATAAAGAACCAGTTCATTGCCCGTTAATTGTGCGAGATGCTTCTCATCAAGAAAATGGAGAACTGTGCGATTCTCCAACGACTTATGAAAAGTAAAATTGCCCTTATTATGAAAATCAAGAACTTCATCATGCACAGAACCGTCTAGAAACCTGAGATAATAATCATGCGGTATGTTTTTCATGTCCCTTCCCCCAAGCAGTCACACATGTACCAGTGCGAAGTGGGCTCTTCATAAAGCTGACCATCACTCAGTTGGAGATATGAAACATACAATACATCGTCTTGATATTTACGTGCACTTCCGGGCTCAGTAAAAAACTTAATCTTTCTGACAATAGCTCCGACCACTATCAGCTCTTGATAGAAACTAAGTTCTTTAGAAGGCACACTGACGTGCTTACCCTTACAAAAATTCAAGACACGTGCCCAGTCATTTTTCACCGACACAATCGACGCACTATGAACCAGTCTATCGACATTGCAAAAATGGCAAGGGTTTCCAATTTCCGCAATATAGGGTTGGCCAATGCAAAAAAAACCGCCCATAGGCCAACAAACGGTGATCGCACTTTGTGGTGATGCTTTCGACAAATCGAAATGTAGCTTTTTAACATTGGAATAGTCGTAGGCGCGGCATATCAACACAATGAAATATCTCCCCCCACTAAGCGACGAGACTATATCACTTGAAAACCTCCTTATTTCTAACGTTCCGGACAACTCCTGCCTGAAAAGATCTTCAACATTTGCCCGACCGCTCCAATCATGTACAACAATCGTCTTTTCGAAGTACATTTCCTCTCTCGCTATGAGAGGTATGATTTTCTCCAAAAATTCAAATGCATCACAGGCATTCAAACCATTTTCACAAAAAACCTCGTCCAATTCCTCCCTTGTCATTACACTCGATAGCTTTATCTGTCTAAGTGCTTGCAGCAGTGACTGTGAATGCACCTTGGAAATGCCTGCTTCAGAGATAACCAAGCTTTCCGTTTCAAAATTCAATATTTCATAATTAGGTATAGTTATATTCATCGCTCGACCCCCATAGAGGTTTTCCACCGACGGCTGGAAAACCTCTTTTAGTTGGGCATAGATAGCTTGACCTACTCAGTAGGAGGCGATTGCTCCGTTAAAGAGTTGTGCCCACCACTTCCACCACTGCATCCCCCGCCACCCCCACATCCACCACTACCACCGCACCCCCCTTGGCTTCCTGATCCACCAGCGTTGCCGCTATGTGATGTAAAACCAAACTCGTCATCAAAATCAAAAACAAACTCGCCAAATTCTTCAACAATATTCATTTTCTTTCTCCAGAGCATTAATATATAAGCTGTGTTTAAGCTGCTTATTAAAAGCAACAAAACCAATTTAGCCCTACTAAAAAAAAATGCAAATCTCTCGCGGCGCAGACGTAGGAAAAGTCGCGCTAGGCAATAGGAAATATCCCTCAACAAAATCAGAAGACTAACGATTGCGCACAACCGACAACAAGAAACCAACTTTCAATGACTACTTTTTATTCGTGTAGAATTAATAATTTAGAAACCACCACTCTATAAACACCCTCCGCCCCACATTAAAAAACCCATGCACAACAGAAGATGTTTTTTCAGAAAACAGGCAAGCCATCCGATAAACGGTATTACTTTTCGCTCCAACCTGATTAACTTCAAACATTCGAGCTGTGCCAATTGCAACGCAACACATCGGACATGACCGAATGAGTCCGCGACAATCACTGCACGCTCGCTGGTGTTGATTTGCGCAGTGATGCAACAGGATATTGAACGCCAGCAGTACGTGCCCGTCGGCAACACGGCTAGCGCTTCTCAAACACGGCATAACCGACATAAGCAAAATCCGACAGCCGCCGCGCTTCAGAACCGGGGTAAGTGAAATGGTCACGTGTCAGGTAAGACGCAGGAAGGTCAGGAACGTCCTCCACCCTTCCGTCTATTTCGCCGTTACTGGCCGTGGAATGGGCGCCGCCTTGCTGATCAATGAATTCAAGGAGGTGTTCAGCATTCGCGGCACTGGCTGCGCGAACATCGGCGGGTAACCGGGGGTCGTTCCAGTCACCGCCTACGAGCACTTTGAAGGCGAGCCGTTCGTTCGCGTCGAGCACGTTATCAAGTGCCTTGAACAAGGGATTCACAGTGATTGCCTGCACCGCGCGTCGGTCACCTGCTGCGCGGCCGTGGGGGGCAGGCTTTGGCCAGACGACCCCACGACCGCCCTCCCCCAGTACGCGGTAGCCTTGCTCGGCGAACTGAGTCAGGCGGTCCACCTCGGACGCAAACCCTTTTATACCCTGCACGTCCAGGCGCCCATCCCCTGGATAACTGCCTTTGACCCGGCGCAGACAGGGGTCGTTGTCGATGTGGTGGATCACCCGCGCCAGGCGATACATGGCGTCGGCGCGCGACACGGGGTCTGGGTTGGCGGCGGTAAAGTCGCCCACCTGTCGCTTCAAGTGGGTGATCAATCGGGTTTGGCGCTCACGCCTTTGTGGGTTCCAGCCATAGGCGCGTGACATGATGCCCGTGCCCAGCATGGGGTTGTCCTTGTAGATTTGCGTCGCTGAGCGTTGATCATCCGCCGGCCGTGTTTGCGCGCGCGTCGGCAGGCTGGAGGTGTCGGCCTCTGTGCGAGGGGTAGGCAACGTCGGCGCGCGCGTCTGTATGAAAGGCTGAAAGTGTCCAAGCGTTGGGGTCATGAGCCAGGTTGTCCATCAAAATCCAACGGCGTCGAAACGCTGACGCCGACGTTTCAGGCGAAACTGCACAGTGTGTTGGTGGTGACGGCAAAAAAGGTTCCATCGGAACCTGCGGTTGATGGCGATCGTTCCCACGCGCAGCAAAGGAACGCCTCTTGGGACGCGCTGCGTCTCTCCACCATTGCGCACTTGCGTCGCGGGCTGCATTCCCACGCGGAGCGTGGGAACGATCAAATCGGAACCTGCGGTTGATGGCGTTTGGTCATGGTTTGTAAAGGGCCAGCAAGGCGTGTCTCTTTTAATTGCAGGACGTTTCCTAGACAATCCCTGCCGCCTTGTGCCTGTTGGAATCGATGGCTAGTCTGCGATCCGTCACTGCTTATCAGTGATCGGGTTTAGTCGCCCGACCTTCCAACGCGTGCATGGTCCTCCATGAGGTTTTATGGTGGCTGTGCGCAGGGCACCTTCGGGTGCGCCGGAATTTTCGCGTTGGAGCCGGTCGACTAACCTGCGTACAGCCGCCACCCTCGTTTAGTCGCGAAGGGTGTCCGTCCCTTATCTAACGCGAAGGTACACCATGAAAAAAGTCGTCCCCGACCCACCCCGCAATTGCACCAAAGACCGCGCCGCCTTCAATCGCGCCATCGACCATTACCTGCCCTCCAAGGGTGTTCAAATCGAAGACCTGAGCTTCGAAGACGCCCTGCTCTACACCGCCAGCTTGCTCGACAGCGCTTCAGCGACCGCGCTCAATTGCGGTGATCTGCTGGCCAGCCCCCAGCGGGAGAAGATTCTGGCGGTGTGGCATTTGCTGGAGGTGGCCAAGACCACGGTGGACCGCTCTATCGAGTGCCTGAATCCTCCAAAACCAACTGCCTGACTGTGGTCTAAAAATGTGGGAGCTGGCTTGCCTGCGATAGCCATAGGTATCTACACAACCGGTTTTGTGGCAGGTGGGCTGTTGTGGAGAAATTGGCTGCCTTCAAACGTTGTGTAGATACCCATGCTGCGATAGCGGCGTATCAGCAACAGAGGCGTTGCCTGAACTACCGCTATCGCGGCGATGCGGCGACCCGACAAGCCCGGCTCCCACATCGCCCGCCTCCAGGCTTCAGATCCGGCGGCGGCGGTTGAGTTGGGGGATCGCGGTTTGCGGCACTTCTACGCGCTGTACCTGAGCAGTGGTGCAGGCCGCCAATTGCGCCAACGTCGGCTGGCTGAACAAGGTGCGCGCATCCACCTCTAACCCGGCCTTGCGCATCCGCGCCACCAGGTTCACGGCCAACAACGAATGCCCACCCAGCTCGAAGAAGTGGTCGTGACGCCCTACCCGAGCAAGTTTCAACACGTCGGCCCAGATGCCCGCCATCAGGGTTTCCACCTCACCCTGCGGCGGCTCATACGCGCGACTCACCACCGCCTCCAACCCAGGCTCCGGCAAGGCCTTGCGGTCGAGTTTGCCAGCCGGGTTAAGCGGCCATTCATCAAGCTGCACAAAGGCCGCCGGCACCATGTATTCAGGCAACTGTTCCAACACGTACGCACGCAAGGCTTCCAGGCTTGGCGCTTGCCCGCGCAGGGTAAAGTACGCCACCAAACGCTCATCACGAATCAGCACCGCCACGTCCCGCAGCGCCGGGTGCGCGGCCAGGCGCGATTCGATTTCGCCCAGCTCCAGGCGTACGCCCCGCAGCTTGACCTGAAAGTCATTGCGCCCCAGGAACTCAAGGTTGCCATCGGGCAAGTAACGCACCAGATCGCCGGTGCGATACAGCCGATCACCGGCCACAAACGGGCTGTCGATAAAGCGCTCGGCGGTCATCTGTTCCAGGCCCAAATAGCCCCGCGCAACGCCGACGCCGCCGATATGCAGTTGGCCGCTGACGCCCATGGGCACCGGCGTATCATGTTCATCCAGCACATACAGGCGGGTGTTGTTGATCGCCCGACCAATCGGCAGTTGCAGGGCCGGCACGGCGGCGCCGGGTTCCAGGGTCCAGGCGCTGCTGTCCACTGTGGCTTCGGTGGGGCCGTAGACGTTATGCAAGCGCACGTTGGGCAAGCGTGCCTGCACGCCTCGGGCCAGGGCTTCAGTGAGCTCACCGCCGCCGCAGAGCACGTCGGTGAGGCTGGTGCACAGCGCGGATTCTTCCAGTTCCAGAAACTGCTGCAACATCGCCGGCACGAACTTGATCACGCTGATCTGTTGCTCGCGGATCACCTGGGCCAGGTACGCCGGTTCACGGTGCCCATCGGGCCGTGCGAGCACCAGGCGCATGCCATTGGTCAGCGGCCAGAACAGCTCCCACACCGAGCCATCGAAGCTGAACGGCGCACGTTGCAACAAGGCGCCGCCCCGGGCATTCGGGCACAACCGGGAGCCCCAGTGCATCAGGTTGCTTAAGCCCCGATGCTCGATCATCACGCCTTTGGGCGTGCCGGTGGAACCGGAGGTGTACATCACGTAGGCCAGGTTGGCGACGCTCAAACCGGGCACCAACGGGTTGCCGATAGGTGCCTGGTTCCAGGCGCAGCGGTCGAAGTCGATCACGGGCATCGACACCTCGCCGGGCAAGTCACGGGTGGCCGCGTGTACCAGTAACGCCACGGGCTGGCTGTCGCTGAGCATGTAGGCCAGGCGTTCGCGCGGGTAGCCAGGGTCCAGCGGCACATAGGCGCCACCCGCCTTGAGGATCGCCAACAACCCAACCACCAGCTCCAGCCCGCGCTCGACGCACAGGGCCACACGCGAATCCGGCTGGACGCCGCGCTCGCGCAGGTGAAAGGCAAGCTGGTTGGCACGCTCGTTGAGCTCGCGGTAGGTCAACTGCCGTTCGCCGGCCTGCACCGCAATGGCATTGGGAATCTGCCGCGCATGGGCTTCGAACAGGGCTTGGACGGTGAGGGTTTCGGGGTAGTCGGTGTGGGTCGCATTAAAGTCCAGCAACTGCGTTTTCAGTTCGCTGGCCGGCAGCACCTGTACCTCGCGCAGGGGTGTGGTCGGCGCGTGTTCAAGGGCTTCCGCCAGGCCGCACAACACCGTCTCGATATAATCCAGCAAGCGCTCGGCACCGACCTTGCGCGGCGCCTTGGCCGTGAGGCGAAAGCCGCTGGCGACGTCGTCGACCGTCAGCATCAGCGGGTAGCTGAGGATGTCTTCGCTGCTGAGCAGCGCAATGCCCGGCACCAGGTTCAGGTCCCTGTCCGCCGCCGTGTGCCGATAGTTGAGCAGGCTGTTGAACAGCGGCGATGCACCGCTGCAACGCTGGGCCAGGGCCAGCGATGCCTGTTCATGGGCGACCAGCGCGCTCAGTTGCGCATGGGTGTCTGCCAGCGCAGCGACCACGCTTTGCCCGGCCAGGCGCACGCGCAGCGGCAAGGTGTTGATGAACATGCCCAAGGCACGGTCGGCGCCCTCGCCGGCTTGCAAACGGCCGAGCAACACGGTGCCGAACACCACATCATCGCGGCCCGCGACCCGGCTGAGTACCTGGGCCCAGGCCAGGTGAAACAGGCTCGCGGCACTCACCCCAAGCGCTCGCGCCTGGGCGCGCAGGCGCAGGTTGAGGGCGTCTGCCAGGGGCCGTTCGGCCGCTTCGATGTCGGCGCGATTGGCCTGGCGCTCCTGCAAGCCGAACGCCAGGGTCGGCTCGTCAACGTCGGCCAGGCGCTCGCGAAAGAACGCCTCATGGGCCGCCTGGCGCGCTGCCGAGCGGGCCTGCGCGACCACGTTGCGGTAAGGCACCGGTTCCGGCAATTGCGCCTGCTGGCCCAGCAAGTGGGCGCGAATTTCATCCACCAGCACAGTGGTCGAGGTGGCGTCGTTGACCAGGTGATGGAAGCGCAACTTGGCGACCCAGCGCTGGTTGTGCGGCTCCTCGGCGTAATCCAGTGCCATCAGCGGCGCCTGGCGCAGATCCAGCGGTGCGTGCTGATCCTGCAGCGGTTCGACGCGCAACTGCGCCTGGCGCCACACCACTTGCATCGGTTGTTCAAGCGCATCCCACACCAGGCTGGTGCGCAGAATATCGTGACGGTTGATCACCTGCTGCAACGCTTGGGCAAACGCCTCCAACTGGTCGCGACGGGCAAAACTGAACAGTGCATGTTGCTGATAGGGGTCGCGCGCGTCCGTGAGGTGGTGGTACAGCAAGCCCTCCTGCAACGGCGCCAGCGGGTAGATTTCCTGCACATTGGCAGCCCCACCGGGGATGCCGGCGACGATACGATCCAGGCTCGGCTGGTCGAGTTCGGCCAGTGCGAGCATGTCCGGGGTGATGTGGCTGCAACCTGGCGCAATACGATTGCCCGGCACCTGTACCTCACTGCCTCCACTGACCGCCGCCAGCGCGGCGAGCGTCGGCTGGCCGAACAACACCTGCACATCGGCATGCAAGCCGGCCTGGCGCATGCGCTGCACCAACTGCACCGCCAACAGCGAATGGCCGCCCAGTTCAAAGAAATGGTCATGGCGCCCCACTTGCTGCACCTGCAATAGTTCAGCCCAGATCTGCGCCAGCAGGGTTTCCGCGCCTTCGTACGGTGCTTCGAACTGGCGCGTGACAAAGGCTTGCTGGGTGGGCGCAGGAAGCGCCTTGCGGTCGAGCTTGCCGTTGGCGGTCAGCGGCATCGCCTCCAACTGCACATAGGCTGCCGGCAGCATGTAATCGGGCAGCGAGGCTTGCAGATGGGCACGCAACGCTTCGATTTCGACGCTGTGCCGGGCGACAAACCAAGCCAACAACTGGCCCTCGCGACACTGCACCACGGCTTCCTGGACCGCCGGATGGCTGGCCAGCGCGGACTCGATTTCCCCCAGTTCGATGCGCACGCCACGGATTTTCACCTGGTCGTCATTGCGGCCCAGGTACTCAAGGTTGCCGTCGGGCAGCCAGCGCGCCAGATCGCCGGTGCGGTACATCCGGCCCTCGCTGAACGGGTCATCCACAAAGCGCTCGGCGCTCAGTTCAGGCTGGTTCAGGTAACCCCGCGCCACACCCTTGCCGCCGATATACAGCTCCCCCGCCACGCCAATCGGCACCGGGCGCCGCTGTTCATCCAGCACGTACACCGTGGCATTGTCGATCGGCGCGCCGATGTGCAGCGCATGGCCCGCCTCGACGCGCCCGGAGGTGGCGACCACGGTGGCTTCAGTGGGGCCGTAGTTGTTGATCACGTCGAAGGTTTGTGCGCGGCTGAAACTGCGCAGGCGGTCGCCGCCGATCAGCAGGGTGCGCAGGGTCGGGTGTTGCAGGCGCTGGCTGAAGGCGTACTCGGCCACCGGCGTCGGCAAAAAGCACACGTCCAACGGCTGCGCACGCCACCAGTCGAGCAGCGCGTCGATGTCCTGGGCGTCGTCCTGTGCCGGCGCCAGGTGCAAGGTCGCGCCCACGCATAACGCCGGCCACACTTCCCAGGCCATTGCGTCAAAACCGAAGCCGGCCACGCTGGCCGTCTGGCTGCCCGCGTGCAGGTTGAAGGCGCGGCAGTGCCAGTCCACCAGGTTCGACACGGTGTGGTGCTCAACCATCACGCCTTTGGGCAAACCGGTGGAGCCTGAGGTGTAGATCACATACGCGAGGTTCGACGGCGTGACCGCCACCGGTGGGCTGTCACTGCGGCCATGCGTCGGCAGGTCCAAACGGATTATCGGCACGTCGAGCATCGGCAGGCGCGCCAGCACGTTGTGCTGGGCCAGCACCGCCACCGGGGAACTGTCGTGCAGCAGGTAGCTCAGGCGCTCGGCCGGGTGAGCCGGGTCCACCGGTACGTAGCAGGCGCCGGCCTTGAGGATCGCCAGCAACCCGGCCACGGTGTCCAACCCGCGCCGCGCCACAATCGCCACACGGTCATCCGGCTGCACGCCATGTTCGAGCAATTGGTGGGCCAGGGCATTGGCCTGTTGATCGAGCTGGGCGTAGGTCAATTGCCGGTCCTGATGCACCACCGCAATGGCGTCAGGCGTGCGCGCTGCTTGCGCCTCGATGCGCCGATGCAGTGTTTGCGCGCTGGCAGGCGCTTGTGCGGTGGCATTCCACTGCTGCAACCGGAGCTGTTCGGCCGGCGTCACCAAGGCAAACTCAGCCAGCGTCAACGCGGTATTTGCCAACCCCTGCTCCAGCAGCCAGGTAAAGCGCTGCGCCAACGCCTGCACCTCGTCCTCGCGAAACCACGCCTCGTTGTACACGCAGTGCAGGCAAGCAGTGTCCTGGTAACGGTTGCTGCGCAGGTGGAAGGCAATCGGCAGCGGCTCGTGGTAGTTGGATACCTTGACCGCGCGGGCCTGGACCTGGCCGAAGCGCAGGTCGTGATCGTCCTGCTCAAAGGACACCGACAAATCAAACAACTGGCCGCGATCGGTACGGCGCAGGCCTAGTTCACGGTTCATCTCGCTCAGGGGAAAACGCTGGTGGCGAAAGTCCTGCTTGAGCTGGTCACGCACACCGCGCACTACCGCGCTGAACGGCAATTGCGCATCGAACTGGAAACGCACTGCACTGACCTGGGTGAACAAGCCCACGGTGGAACGAAAACGTGCGTTGGAACGGTTGAGAATCGGCAGCCCCACCACCCACTCTTCACGCTGGCTGGTGCGGGTGAAATACACGTACAGCGCCGCCAGCAACACATGGAAGGCCGAGGCCTGGTAACGGTTGGCGACTTGCTCCATGCGGTTGAGCAGCACCACCGGGAACGGCTCCACCCAGGTGTTGCTCGGCGCCGGGGCGTTGTGGCGCGGCGTCAGCAGCGGCTCGGGCAGCACCTGGTATTTGTCCAGCCAGTAGGCGCGGTCACGGGCGTAACGGGCCGATGCCTGGTAACGCAGGTCCGTGTCGATAAAGTCGATATAGGACGGGGCGTACGGCTCCGGTTTCCGCCCCTGTTCAAGGTCGGTGTACAGCCGGGCCAGGGATTGCAGCACCTGGCCAAAGCCCCAGCCATCGAGAATCAGGTGATGGGCCTGGATGCCGAGGCGGTAGTGGTCGTCATCGAGCTTGACCAGGACAAACCGCAATAACGGTTCACCACTCATCGCATAGGGCCGGGCCATTTGCGCTTGCATCAGCGCCTGGCTCGCGGCCTGCGGGTTGTGCAGCGCGCAGAAGTCGTGCCGTTGTACCTGCACCGTCAGCGCAGCGTCGAAGGTCTGTCGAGGCAAGCCGTCGGTATCGGTGTGCAACTGGGTGCGCAAGGCATCGTGCTTGGCCACCAGCAACTCGACGGCGCGCTGGATCAGTTCCGGCACCAAGGGGCCGGCGAAATCCATATAGCCGCCAATGTTGTACAACGGCGAGTCGCCTGCTCGCAGTTGGTCGAGCCAGATGTCCTGCTGGGCGGCAGTCAGGGGGAAGCTTGGGGAATGCTTCATAAGATCCTTCTCAATAGGAGTCCGGCACGGCCGCACACGGGCCCATTTCGCCAAAATTGCCGGATTTGAGCATGGCGATCCGAAGGTGTCTGTCACCCGAAACCCGGACATTCATATGGATGGAAACGGGCTTGGCTGATGGTTGACTGCTGAAACGATTAAAGCGCTGTAGGAAATTGACTACACATGGCCGCAGTCAGTTTTTCTCAACACGCCCCAATTACTTATTTTTACTATAAATATCAATTGGTTAATCAGCTCTAATTTTTAGCCATGGTTTTTCGTTGGCGGAATTCTCCGTCTGAAACGTCGAATTAATGACGTAGTTTTTATGGCAGCTTGTGTCCCTCGTTTCCGCTACATACGTAGGACAAATCGCTATGGCTAAATAAAATCTCGAACGCCGAATGACGCTGAAGAAGAGTCACGTTCAAGGAGTACGGGCCGCCCCACACAGACCCAGGGCACCCGTTGACGGTTTTCGACATCAAGGATGAGATGGCTATGAGTCTGACTTCTAGTATTGGCGGCGCCCACAGCCCGCAGTTCTACGCCGAAATGGGTGAATTGATTTCAAACAGCGGCCAGGAAAATTTCGCCGCCAACATGCTGCATCTGGTGGATAAATGGGTGCCGATTCACTTGGTCGACCTGAGTGAATGGACACTCGACGAACTGCGTGACAGCGCGATCGATATTCAGCTGCTGGGCAGCGCCGGGTTGAAAAAACACCTGCTGGCGCCCCAGCCCGTACATGCGTTGAACGACCACCCGCTGCTACGGGAAATGCTGCGCATGCAAGACCCGTTGCTGATCCAGATGAAGGCCAAGGCCAACAGCGCACACCCACGCGGCACCTCGCACCAGTGCAACCTGGTCTCGCGCCAGGGCAACCGACGCTGCGTGATTTCGTTCTACCGCCCGCCGACCCAACAAGGCTTTTCCCTGGCAGAACTGTCGTTTCTCAAGTGCTTGTCGGACACCCTGTTGCCGTTGATGGAACGGCATGCGCGGATTTTGCGCCAGGCCCCTCACAGCCAGGCCGAACCAGCCCACAGCCAGCTGGAACAGTCACAGTTGCAGCGCGAGTTCTACAAGCGCCTGTCCCTCAGCGATATCACCCTGTCGGCGCGTGAGCAGGAGGTGTGCCTGGGCCTGTTGACCGGCGGCACCGTGCCGCAAATGGCGGAAAAACTCAGCGTGAAAAACAGCTCGATCGAAACCTACCTCAAGCGTGCCGCCGCCAAACTGGGCGTCAGCGGGCGCCATGGCCTGGCAAAATGGATGGTTGGCGCCTGATGAAAAAATTCGCCCTCACCACCGTTGGCATGGCCTGGGTGCTCGGCGGTTGCTCGCTGATCCCCGAGTATCAGCGGCCCGCTGCGCCGGTGCCGGCGCAGTACCCACAAGGCGGGGTCTACAGCCTGGCGCAAGCCGGCACTGTGGCGGTCGAGCCGGGCTGGCAGCAGTTGTTCCACGACCCGGCGCTGCAACAGCTGATCGGCGCAGCGCTGGCCAATAACCGCGACCTGCGGGTAGCGGCGCTGAATGTGCAGGCGTTTCAGGCGCAGTACCGCATCCAGCGAGCGGACCTGTTCCCGGCGATATCGGCCAGCGGCGCCGGCAAACGCCAGAAAGTGCCGGGCGATCTGACCGGCACCGGCAAGTCGGCGATCACTTCCAACTATTCGGCCACCCTGGGCCTGAGTGGCTATGAGCTGGATCTGTTCGGACGGGTGCGCAGCCTCAGCGAGCAGGCGATGCTCACGTATCTGGGCACCGAAGAGGCGCGGCGCAGCGCGCAACTGAGCCTGGTGGCCAACGTCGCCAATGCCTACCTGACCTGGCGCGCCGACCAGGAGCTGCTGACCCTGGCGCAGCAAACCCTGACCGCCAACGACCACAGCTGGCAGCTCACCAGCCGCAGCAAAACCGCGGGCAAGGCCTCGGCACTGGATGTGGTGCAAGCCCGCACGGCAGTAGAAAGCACCCGCGCCAGCGTGGCCCGCTATGAGCGCCAGGTCGCCCAGGATGTCAACAACCTGGCCCTGCTGGTGGGCGGCCCGGTGGATGAAAACCTGCCGTCGCGCCCGCTCGCTGATGACCTGGTGGCGCGCCTGCCCGCAGGCTTGCCCTCCGACCTGCTGCAACGGCGCCCGGATATCCTCCAGGCCGAATACCAACTGCAAGCCGCCAACGCCAATATCGGCGCGGCGCGGGCAGCATTTTTTCCGTCGGTGACGCTCACCGCCAACGCCGGCAGCACCAGCAAGGAGCTGTCGGGGCTGTTCAAGGGCGGCGCGGGCACCTGGACCTTCCAGCCGCAAATCAACCTGCCGATCTTCAACGCCGGCAGCCTGCGCGCCAGCCTCGACTACGCCAAACTGCAGAAAGACATTACGGTGGCGCAGTACGAAAAATCCATTCAAACGGCGTTTCAGGAAGTCGCCGACGGCCTCGCCGCCCGGCAAACCTTTAACGACCAGTTGGACGCGCAACGGGATTTTGTCGCCGCCAACCAGGCCTATTACGACCTGGCCCAGCACCGCTACCGCAGCGGTGTGGACAGCAACCTGACGTTCCTCGATGCGCAGCGTTCCTTGTTCAGTTCGCAGCAGGCGCTGATCGTCGATCGGCTGGCGCAACTGGTCGCGGAGGTGAACCTGTACACGGCTCTGGGCGGCGCCTGGAGCGTCAACCCAAGCCCGACTGCCGCAGCCGATATTCCCCCGGTGTCACCTGCGCATAACGAAGGAAAAACCGGCTGAAATACGCCGGGTCCTTGAACCCCAGCTGGTAGCAGATTTCATTCGCGGAGCTGCCGGTAAACAGCAGCAGACGCTTGGCTTCCTGCATCAGCCGCTCCAGGATCAGGCGCTTGGACGGCAGGTCGGCCAGGCGTCGGCACACCTCATTGAGCCGCGCTTCGGTCACGCCAATCCCCTCGGCGTAACGCGCCAGCGGCCAGTGTTCCAGGTAGTGGGCTTCGATAAGTTCGTTGAAACGATGGAAAATGCGCAGGTCTTCATGCCGTGTCGGGCGGGCCGGCAGGCTGTTGGCGCACAGACGCAGCAGGCGAATCATGATCAGGCGGGTAAGGCTCTCCAATGCGGCGGCGCGCCCTGCCCTTTGCGCGTTGATCTCGCTGCTGAGTTCCCCGAAGAGTTGATCCAGCCCTTCGGCATCGGCGGTCAGCGCCACGCAGGCGGCGCCCGATGCAAGGCTGGGGTCGGCGTCGATCAACGCCCACACCAGTTGCTGACGTACGGTCAGCACATGCCCGTCGGCATCCGGCTCCGTAACAAACGCATGGGGCACTGTGGGCGGAGTGAGGAAAAACATCGGCCCCGACTCCACGAACTGGCGGTCATCCAGGTACACCCGCACCGCGCCACTCTTGACGAAATGCACCTGGAAAAACCGGTCATGCCGATGCACGGGCATATTGCGCCCGAAAAACCCCGCCAGGTTGCCGAGCTTGTCGTAATGCACCTCGGCATCGCTGTAACGCTGGTCGTAGACCTGCCCGATGTTGATGTTCGGAATCGGTTTCACAGAACACTCTTCTTATTGTTTTGATCCCGCCGGATTTTGCCACGCTTGACGGTAGTTAACATATTAATTATAACGTTAACACATTAACGAACTGCTTATGCAGCAGTCGCCACCGCCAGGAGAAACGCATGAGCCGTACCCTGCATGATGTTGCCAGCGGCACCTTGTTCGGCGTTGCGCTGAACTACCAGGGTCTGCTGGACCAGCATCTCGCCGCCTTCCAGCAGGCGCCCTACCAGAAGCCGCCTGCCAAGCCGGTGCTGTTTATCAAGACCCCCAACACACGCAACAAGCATGGCGGTGTAGTGCTGCATCCCGCGGGCGAACGCCTGCAACCGGGGCCGGCGCTGGGCGTGGTGATCGGCCAGCGCACCAGCCGCGTCAGCCTGGAAAACGCCATGGCGCATGTGGCCGGTTATGTGGTGGTCAATGAATTCAGCCTGCCGGAAGACAGCTACTACCGCCCCGCCGTCAAAGCCAAATGCCGTGACGGGTTTTGCGCGTTAAGCGCCGAGCTGATCCCGCGTGATCAAGTTGCAAACCCTAACCAACTGAGCCTCAAGTTGTTCGTCAACGGCGAACTGCGCCAGGAAAACTCGACGACCCATTGGGTGCGCGACATCCCGCAATTGATCGCCGAGATCAGCGAGTTCATGACCCTATACCCCGGCGATGTGCTGATCACCGGCACACCGGAGGGCCGCGTGGATGTGCAGCCTGGGGACCAGGTTGAGGTTGAAATCAACGGTATCGGTCGCCTGGCCAACACCGTGCAGGCGGAGGCACACGCATGAAACACGCTCGTATCCGTTTTGAAGGCGAAACCCATCACGTACAGGTAGAGGCTGATTGCAGCGTGCGCCTCAACGACGGCCGCCTGCTCGCCGAACAACAGGTGCAATGGCTGCCACCGGCCACCGGCAGCATGTTCGCCCTGGGCCTGAACTATGCCGACCACGCTGCCGAGCTGGCCTTCACACCGCCCACCGAACCGCTGGCATTTATCAAGTCGGTGGGCACCTACACCGGCCATCGCCAAGTCACTTGGCGCCCGGATAACGTTGCCTACATGCACTACGAGTGCGAGCTGGTGGCGGTCATCGGCAAGACCGCGCGCAACGTCAAGCGCGCGGATGCCCTGGACTACCTGGCCGGTTACACGGTGTGCAACGACTATGCGGTCCGCGACTACCTGGAAAACTACTACCGCCCCAACCTGCGCGTGAAAAACCGTGACGCCACCACCCCGGTCGGCCCGTGGATCGTCGATGTCGCGGACGTGCCCGACCCGAGCAACCTGACCCTGCGCACCTGGATCAACGGTGAACTGCGTCAGGAAGGCAGCACCCGCGACATGATTTTCGATATCCCCTACCTGATCGAGTACCTCTCCAGCTTCATGACCCTGCAACCCGGCGACATGATCGCCACCGGCACGCCCGAAGGCCTGGCCGATGTGGTGCCAGGCGATGAAGTGGTGGTGGAAGTCGAAGGCGTAGGTCGCCTGGTCAACCGAATTGTCAGCGAAGCGGAGTTTTTCTCCGCCCGTAAAGAGGCGTGAGCAGCATGATCAAACACTGGATCAACGGCCGTGAGGTCGAAAGCAAAGACACCTTCATCAACTACAACCCGGCCACCGGCGAAGCCATTGGCGAAGTCGCCAGCGGCGGCGCCGAGGAAGTTGCGCAGGCCGTTGCAGCCGCCAAAGAAGCCTTCCCGAAATGGGCCAACACCCCGGCCAAAGAACGCGCCCGGCTGATGCGCAAACTGGGTGAGTTGATCGAGCAGAACGTGCCGCGCCTGGCCGAGCTGGAAACCCTCGATACCGGCTTGCCGATCCACCAGACCAAGAACGTGCTGATCCCCCGCGCATCGCACAACTTTGATTTCTTCGCCGAAGTCTGCACGCGCATGGACGGCCACAGCTACCCGGTGGACGATCAGATGCTCAACTACACCCTCTACCAGCCGGTGGGCGTGTGCGGGTTGGTGTCGCCCTGGAACGTGCCGTTCATGACCGCCACCTGGAAGACCGCGCCGTGCCTGGCGCTGGGTAACACAGCAGTGCTGAAGATGTCCGAGCTGTCGCCGCTGACCGCCAATGAACTCGGGCGCCTGGCGGTGGAAGCCGGAATTCCCAACGGCGTGCTCAACGTAATCCAGGGCTACGGCGCCACCGCCGGTGATGCACTGGTGCGCCACCCGGACGTGCGCGCTATCTCCTTCACGGGCGGCACCGCCACCGGCAAGAAGATCATGCAAACCGCCGGGCTGAAAAAGTACTCGATGGAACTGGGCGGCAAGTCGCCGGTGCTGATCTTTGAAGACGCCGACCTTGAACGCGCCCTGGATGCCGCGCTGTTCACGATCTTTTCGCTGAACGGCGAACGCTGCACCGCCGGCAGCCGGGTCTTTATCCAGGAGAGTGTCTACCCGCAGTTTGTCGCCGAGTTTGCCGCACGCGCAAAACGCTTGATCGTCGGCGACCCGCAAGACCCGAAAACCCAGGTCGGCTCGATGATCACCCAGGCGCACTACGACAAGGTCACCGGCTACATCAAGATTGGCCTGGAAGAAGGCGCCACCTTGCTCGCCGGTGGCCTGGAACGCCCGGCCAATCTGCCCGCGCATTTGAGCAAAGGCCAGTTTATCCAGCCGACCGTATTTGCCGATGTGAACAACAAGATGCGCATCGCCCAGGAAGAAATCTTCGGCCCGGTGGTGTGCCTGATTCCATTCAAGGACGAGGCCGAGGCGCTGCAACTGGCCAACGACACCGAGTACGGCCTGGCCTCGTATATCTGGACCCAGGACATCGGCAAGGCCCATCGCCTGGCGCGCGGAATTGAAGCCGGCATGGTATTTATCAACAGCCAGAACGTGCGCGACCTGCGTCAGCCGTTCGGCGGCGTCAAAGGCTCCGGTACCGGGCGCGAAGGCGGCCAGTACAGCTTTGAAGTGTTTGCCGAGATCAAGAACGTGTGCATTTCCATGGGCAGCCATCACATCCCGCGTTGGGGTGTGTAGCACCAGAGCAAGCCAGCTCCCAAAGGGGCCTCACTGGTATTACAAGAATAAGTACTCAGGAGAATGATCATGGGCGAAGTGGTTCTGGCAGCGAAGATCTGCCACGTACCGTCGATGTACCTGTCGGAGTTGCCCGGCAAACATCACGGCTGTCGCGAAGCGGCGATCGCCGGCCACAAGGAAATCGGTCGGCGCGCCCGCGAGCTGGGCGCCGACACCGCCGTGGTGTTCGACGTGCACTGGCTGGTCAACAGCGGCTATCACGTCAACTGTGGCGCGCAGTTCCAGGGCACCTACACCAGCAACGAGCTGCCGCACTTTATCAAGAACATGGAGTACGCCTACCCAGGCGACCCGCAATTGGGTGAGCTGATTGCCGCTGAAGCCAACCTCGCCGGCGTGCGCAGCATGGCCCATAACATCCCGAGCCTGGAGCTGGAATACGGCACCCTGGTGCCCATGCGCTACATGCACATGGGCGTGCCGGAGGATGAGAAATTCAAGGTCATCTCCATCGCGGCCTGGTGCGCCTGGCATCGCCTGGAGGACAGTTTCGCGTTTGGCGCCGCTGTGCGCCGGGCTATCGAAAAGAGTGATCGCAAGGTACTGGTGCTGGCTTCCGGTTCACTGTCCCACCGCTTTTCGGATGACCGCCAGGCCGAGGCGAATATCCATAACTGGACCCGTGAGTTCGACAAGCAAGTGGACCTGCACGTAGTGGAGATGTGGAAGCAAGGCCGCTTCGAGGAGTTCTGCGCGATGCTGCCCGACTACGCCGAACACTGCTTTGGCGAAGGCAAGATGCACGACACCGCCATGCTCCTGGGCCTGCTCGGGGGGCCGGACTATGCCAAGCCTGCCGAGATCATCACGCCGCCGTTCGGCAGTTCGGGCACCGGCCAGATCAACGCGATTTTCCCGCTGTAAACCTGGGAGAAAAACCATGCCGCATTTTATCGCCGAGTACACCGACAACATTGAGCAACAGGCCGATCTGCCCAGCCTGTTTGAAAAAGTCCATCACGTGCTGGGCGACACTGGCGTGTTCCCACTCGGCGGCATTCGCAGCCGTGGCGTGCGCCTGGACAGCTGGCGCATGGCTGACGGCAAGCACGACTACGCCTTTGTACACATGACCCTAAAAGTCGGCCATGGCCGCGACCTTGCCACCCGCCAGGCGGTGGCCGAAGCGCTGTTCGCGGTGATCACCGCACACTTTGCCCCGTTGCAAGCGCAACGCTTGCTGGCGCTGTCATTCGAGATGGTCGAGCTGCACCCGCAGCTCAATTTCAAGCAGAACAATGTGCATGCGTTCCTGAACAACCCGACGGGCTAAGCCCCGCCGCCCCTCTCACGGCCACTCAAACAAAAAGTACAACACCATGAGCACAGCCAATTCCACTGCCAGCCACGTGCTGGCTGAGCACGACCGCACCCATCGTTTAGTCACCTGGCGGCTAATGCCACTGTTGCTGGTGTGTTACCTGTTCGCCCATCTGGACCGCATCAACATCGGTTTTGCCAAAATGCAGATGAGCAGCGACCTGCACTTCAGCGACACGGTCTACGGCTTCGGCGCCGGGCTGTTTTTTATCGCCTACGCGCTGTTTGGCGTGCCAAGCAATATGGCCCTGGACCGGGTCGGGCCGAGGCGTTGGATAGCCAGCCTGATGGTGGTGTGGGGCCTGTTGTCCACCGGCATGTTGTGGGTCGAAAGTGCGCGTGGTTTCTACGTGTTGCGCTTTCTGCTGGGGGTGGCCGAGGCCGGTTTTTTCCCCGGCATTCTGGTGTTTCTCAACCGTTGGTACCCGGCACGCCGCCGCGCCCAGGTCACCGCACTGTTCGCGATTGCGGTGCCGATGGCCGGCGTGCTGGGCGGGCCGATTTCCGGCGCGATCCTGGAAAACTTCCATGATGTCGGCAGCCTGCGCGGCTGGCAGTGGATGTTCCTGATCGAAGGCGCGCCGGTGGTGCTGCTCGGTCTGGTGGTGCTCAAGTGGTTGCCGGATGGTTTTGATTCAGTGAGCTGGCTGACGGACGCGCAAAAGCAGCAACTGCGCACCCAACTCAGCAGCGAGGAACAGCGCAAGACCATCACTTCATTCGGCGGCATCCTGCGTGACCCGCAAGTGTGGCTGCTGGTGGCGGTGTACTTTGCGGTGATGTTGGCGGTCAACACCCTCGCCTTCTGGATGCCCACGCTGATCCACGGCGCCGGCATCGGCCGCGACAGCCAGGTCGGTCTGCTCAGCGCCGTACCCTACCTGGCCGGCTGCTTCTTCATGATCGGTTGCGGGCGCTCATCCGACCGCCATCGCGAACGCCGGTGGCACCTGTGTGTGCCACTGCAGATGGCCGCCGTCGGCATCGCCGTGGCGGGCCTGGCGCCGGGCAACCCGCTGCTGGTGATGGGCGGGCTGGTGGTCGCCGGCATGGGCGCCAGTGCCGCCTTGCCGATGTTCTGGCAGCTGCCGCCGGCGTTCCTCTCGACCACCACCCAAGCTGCCGGCATCGCCATGATCAGTTCGTTCGGCAGCATCGCCGCGTTCCTCGCGCCGTACCTGATCGGCTGGATGCGCGACGCGACCCAGAGCGCCAGCCTGGCGCTTTACGTACTCGCCCTGTTTATCGCCCTCGGCGGCCTGCTGGTGCTGCGCACCCACGCCGCCATCGTCAACCCACACTAGAGACCGTTGCCATGCTCGACTCCCAGCAAATCCTCGCCGCCGCCGCCCACCTGGACCGCGCCGAACGCAGCCGCGAACAGGTGCGCCAGTTTTCCCTCGACTACCCCGGCATCACCATTGAAGACGCCTACGCCATCCAGCGCGCCTGGGTGGCGCAAAAGATCCAGGACGGGCGCCGCTTGAAAGGCCACAAGATCGGCCTGACTTCGCGGGCCATGCAGGTCTCGTCGAACATCACCGAGCCCGATTTTGGCGCGCTGCTCGATGACATGTTTTTCGACGAAGGCAGCGACATTCCGTTCGAGCGTTTCATCGTGCCACGGGTGGAAGTGGAACTGGCCTTCATTCTCGGTAAACCGCTCAAAGGCCCGAACTGCACGGTGTTCGATGTGCTCGACGCCACCGAGTGGGTGATCCCGGCGCTGGAGATCATCGACGCGCGCATCCAACAGGTCGACCCGCAGACCAACGCTACCCGCAAGGTCTTCGACACTATCTCCGACAATGCCGCGAATGCCGGTGTGGTGCTGGGCGGCCGCGCCGTGCGGCCCACCGAGATCGACCTGCGCAAGGTGCCGGCGGTGCTGTACCGCAATGGCGTGATCGAAGAGTCCGGCGTGTCAGCGGCGGTGCTCAACCACCCGGCCAAGGGCGTGGCCTGGCTGGCCAACAAGCTGGCCGCGTACGACGTCACGCTACTGCCCGGGCAAGTGATCCTCGGTGGCTCATTCACCCGCCCGGTGGCGGCCCGCCCTGGCGATACCTTCCATGTCGACTACGACATGCTCGGGTCAATTGCCTGCCGTTTCGTTTGAGCCCTGGAGGTTAGCCATGAACATGCCCATCAACCGCTTCAAACAACGCTTGCGCAACGGCGAGGTGCAGATCGGCCTGTGGCTCGGCCTCGCCGATGCCTACTGCGCCGAACTGGCTGCCAACGCCGGTTTCGACTGGCTGCTGATCGACGGCGAACACGCGCCCAATCAGCTGCACAGCATGCTCGGCCAATTGCAGGCCATCGCACCCTACCCCAGCCAGGCGCTGATTCGCCCGGTCATCGGCGACAGCGCGCTGATCAAGCAACTGCTGGATATCGGCGCCCAGACCTTGCTGGTGCCGATGGTGGAAAGTGCCGCCCAGGCCCGCGAACTGGTGCGCGCCATGCGCTACCCGCCACAGGGCATTCGCGGGGTTGGCAGTGCGTTGGCGCGGGCGTCGCGCTGGAACAGCATTGCCTGTTACCTCGACCAGGCCGATGAGCAGATGTGCCTGTTGGTACAAATTGAGAGCCTTGAAGGCCTGGCCAATCTGGATGCGATTGCGGCGGTCGACGGCGTGGACGGTGTGTTTATCGGCCCGGCGGATTTGAGTGCGTCGATGGGGCATCGCGGTAATCCGGGGCACGTTGACGTGCAGGCAGCAATAGAAGATGCGATCAAGCGCATTGTGCAGGCGGGCAAGGCGGCGGGGATTCTCAGTGCCGATGAGGGTTTGGCGCGGCGTTATATCGAGCTGGGAGCGACGTTTGTAGCGGTGGGCGTGGATACCACCGTGTTGATGCGTGGGTTGCAGGCGTTGGCGGGGAAATTCAACGGCGCTCCCACTGCCAACCACACAGGCAGTGTGTACTGAGACACCTGTGGGAGCTGGCTTGCCCGCGATAGCATCAACTCGGTTTACCAGGCATACCGAGGTGTCCGCATCGCAGGCAAGCCAGCTCCCACATTTGGATGTGTGGTGATTCAGCGCTTGATGTTCTTCAGCTCATCCAGCAGCCCCAGCAGCGCCTCAAACTTGTCTGCACCAAACTGATCCTGCAAACGCTGGTAGTTGGCCTCCATGCACTGGCTCATCGACTCAAAGCTCGCCTTGCCCTTGTCGGCCAGGGTCACCAGTACACGGCGCTGGTCTTGCTCGGCCTTGCGGCGGTGCACCATGCCGGCGTTTTCCATGCGCACCAGCACGCCGGTCATGCTGGGTTTAAGGATGCAGGCCAGTTCCGCCAGCTGGTAAATCTCCAGCTCACCGTACTGTTCGAGGATGCGGATGATCCGCCATTGCTGTTCGGTCAGCCCGTGTTCATTCAGGGATGGGCGGAAAAAACTCATGGCGGCTTCGCGGGCTTGCAGCAGCGCCAGCGTCAAGGATTGTCGAGGTTTGGACATAGGGATCAGGGTCACGGGTTATTTAGTTAATAATTTAACGAAACTCTAGCATTCCCGGTCGCCCAGCGCGCTATAACTTGTTGGCAACAGCTGCCCGTGGCGCGCTGAATCAAAAGCCTGGGCACGCAGGGTCAAGACTTCCATCCCGCCAGGGTACCTAATGGAGGCATCCGCTTTAGAGCCTTCCTTCACCTTTTCAGGCTGCGCCATGATCAACATTGAAACCCCCACGTATTACACCGCAACCAAGAAGTACAACCTCGGCTTTCCCACGCTGGAACAGGATATCGACGCCGACGTCGTGGTGATCGGCGGCGGTTTCTCCGGCATCAATACCGCCCTTGAACTGGCGGAAAAAGGTATCACCAACATTGTTGTGCTGGAGGCGCGCTACCTGGGCTTTGGCGGCACCGGCCGCAATGGCGGGCAGATCATGGCGGGCATCGGCCATGACCTGGAGAAGATCAAGAAGGATGTGGGCGAAGACGGCCTGCGACAGGTCTTCGAGATCAGCGACCTGGGCGCCGACATCATCAAGAACCGCATTGCCAAGTACAACATCGACGCGGACTTCTGCCACGGCTACGGCTACATGGGCTTCAACGCCCGCCAGGAAAAAACCCTGCGCGCCTGGGAGAAAGACTTCAAGTCAATCAACAGCCAGCACGAGATTCGCTTCCTGGGTGGCTCCGACGTGCAGCAGATCATCGGTTCCAACGCCTACACCAGCGCCCTATTGCACATGGGCGGCGGGCATGTGCATTCGCTCAACCTGCTGCTGGGCGAGGCCACGGCGCTGGCGGGCCACGGTGTGCGGATTTTCGAGAACAGCCCGGCCCTGGACGTCAGCTATGGCGAGCGCATCACCGTGCGCACCGGGCGTGGTTCGGTGCGCGCGAGCAAGTTGCTGTGGGCCTGCGACAGCTTCCTCAACAAGCTCGAACCCGAGCTGCACCGCTCGACCATCAACACTTACGCGTTCCAGATGATGACCGAGCCGTTGTCAGAAGAGCTGATCCAGCGCATCAGCCCGATCCGCGGGGCCTACAGCGATATTCGCCCAGTGATCGACTACTACCGCGTGACCAATGAAAACCGCCTGCTGTTCGGCGCCGCGACACCCTTGGTCGAGCATATCCCCGGTGACCTCAAGGCCTGGAACCGCAACCTGATGCTGAAGATTTTCCCTTACCTCAAGGACGTGAAAATTGATCTGGCCTGGGGCGGCCCGATGGCGTGCAGCCCCAATCTGTTCCCACAGATAGGCACCTTGCCGGGACGCAGCAATGCGTTTTTCGTACAGGGCTATTCGGGCTTTGGCGTCACCCCCAGCCACATCATCTGCAAGGTCCTGGCCGAAGGTATGAGCGAAGGCTCGGCACGCTATGACCTGGTCAGTTCGATTCACCGCCCGACCATCATCGGCAAGGACGCGATCCGCCCTCTGTTGCTAACGGCGGGCAAATCCTGGCACCAACTTTCCGGCTACTGGAACGGGCGCCGCTAACCCCCTTTTTACTCATCAGGAGCAACTGCCATGACCCTTACCACCATCAAGCACAACGTCCAGCTGTCTGAACTCGATGCCTGGGGCACCGTGGCCGACCTCGGCTCCGAGATCCTTGCAGGCGAAGTGCGAGCCTTCGGCAAGATGACCTTCGGCGCGCCCACCGACCCGGTCAGCAGCGCATATTTTGGCACGACCCAGGGCAAGTTCCGCATGGTCTACCCGTTTGCCGAGCAGGCCACGGTGGTCAGCGGCGAAGTAGTGCTGACCGACGAATCCACCGGTCAATCGACGCGTTTCAAGGCCGGCGACAGCTGGTTCGTGACCAAGGGCACGCCCGTGCTGTGGGAAGTGGTCAGCGAGCATTTCGTCAAACACTACTTCGCCGTTGCCTGAGGAGGCCTCCCATGACGAGTTCCCCAGACTGGATCACCGTGGGCGCCCTGGCCGACGGTTTCGCTCCCCAAGCCTTTATACTGCCGAACCTGGCCGAGCTGGCCGGCAAGACCTTCACCCTGCACTTTGAAAATGGCTGGCAGATCGAGCACCGTTTCGCGCCGGAGCGCCTTAATTGGCACGCCGCCGACGGTCATTCCAGCGGCAGCGCAGCCTACCGCGCCACCTCGATTCGAGCGGGCCTGTACCTGGTCGACTTCATCAAGCATGAGGCTGGCCAAAGCTGGTCGATCAGCCTGGTGCTGGATACGCCGAATGCGTCCTTTACTGCCGTGATCGGGCGTATGCCGGACCCGGCAGAGACCCACGAAGGTCTCTACCACCGAGCCCTGGCCGGCAAACCGCTGACCTCGGTGCAGGTCGACTTCCTGCACGGCAGCCTCGACCGCCCGTGGCAGGACGGCCACTGCAAGCACGCGCCAACCGATGAGCTGGTGGGCCTGCGTAACCAATATCGCTACAGCCCCAGTGAGGTCTACGAGCACATCTACCTCAATGAGCGCTTCTACGCCTGGCAATGCTTGAAGGGCGTGGAGCAAGGCCTGTGCGACATCGACCGCTGCCATTACTACAAGATCGCCGAGCAGTTGTACCTGTTTGTGTGGCAGGAGAAGATTGTGCCCACCCTCGGACTGGTGTTGATCGACCTGCAACAGCACCGCAGCGACGGCAAGATCTTCGGCTATGCCGGGGCGTCGTTCGATGCGCTGTCGAACTTCCCGATCAGCTCGTATTGCCAGGTGCTTAACCGCACGGAGTACCCCCGTGACTGAGCCGCGCACGGTGGTGATCACCGGGGCCGGCACCGGCATCGGCGCCGCCTGCGCGCGCCTGTATGCCGAGCAAGGTGCGCAGCTGGTGTTGATCGGGCGGCGCCGTGAACCCTTGGAACAGGTGGCGCGCGACACCGGCGGCTTGATCCTGGTGGGCGATGCCGCCTGTCCTGGCACCTGGGACGGGTTTATCCGGCTGATCCATGAGCACTACGGGCGCCTCGATGTGCTGCTGGCCTGCGCCGGTGGCCATGGCTTGGGCAGCGCCACCCAGACCAGCTCCGCCACCTGGGAAGGCGCCCTGCGCAGCAACCTCGACAGCGCGTTCTACAGCGCCCGTGCCTGCTTGCCGTTGTTGCAGGCAAGTGCGGGCAACATCGTACTGATCGGCTCCATCGCCTCCTTGGCGGCGGGGCCGGAAGTCTGCGGCTACACCACCGCCAAGCATGCGCTACTGGGGCTAAACCGCTCGCTCGCGCGCGATTACGGGCCTCACGGTGTGCGGGTGAATGCCGTGTGCCCCGGCTGGGTAAAAACGCCCATGGCCGATGCGGAAATGCAGCCCTTGATGGACGCCTATGGCGATACCTTGCAGCAGGCCTATGCACGAGTTTGCGCCGACGTGCCACTGCGTCGGGCCGCCCAGCCCGAGGAAATTGCCAAGGTCTGCCGCTTCCTGGCGTCCAGCGATGCATCGATCATCACCGGGGCGACGATAGTGGCCGACGGCGGTTCAAGCATTGTTGATGTGCCGACCTTGGCGTTCACGCGCCTGGAGGCCAGCCATGCGCCGTGACCTGGATTTCCGCGGGCAAGTGGTGCTGGTAACTGGCGGCGCCCAGGGCATTGGATTGGGCATTGTCGACGCGTTTGCCCAACGTGGCGCGCAGGTGGTGATTGCCGATCGGATGTTGGCACAGGCCCAGGCTGTGGCCGCTGAGCTGTGTGCACAGGGTTATCGCGTGGAGGCCGTCGGAGTTGACCTGGCGGAGTCGGACGCGGTGTTTGCTTGCGTTCAGGGGCTGGCACGGGTGGATGTGCTGGTGCACAACGCCGGGTATTTTCCGTTGACGGCGTTTGACGACATTACCCCAGAGATTCTGCAGCGCACCTTGGCGGTGAACCTGTCGGCGTTGTTCTGGCTGACTCAGGCGGCGTTGCCGATGTTTCGTGAGCAAGGCCGTGGTTGCGTACTGGTGACGTCTTCAGTCACTGGCAATCGGGTGGGTTATCCGGGGCTCACTCACTATGCGGCGTCGAAAGCCGGGGTCAATGGTTTTATCCGCAATGCGGCGTTGGAATTGGCGTCGTTGAATGTGCGGGTCAATGGTGTGGAGCCGGGGATGACCGCTACGCCAGCGATGGGGAACCTGGGTGATGCTGCGTTGAATGACAGCATTGCCGGGCGCGTGCCGTTGGGGCGCCTGGGTTCGGCGCAGGATATTGCTGGGGCGATGGTGTTTCTGGCTTCGGATCTGGCGGGCTACATCACTGGCCAGACCTTAGTGGTGGATGGCGGTTCAACCCTGCCAGAAGTCTAAAACCCAATTCCAATGTGGGAGCTGGCTTGCCTGCGATACAGCCACCTCGGCGTGTCAGTCACACTGCGGTGATGCCATCGCAGGCAAACCAGCTCCCACACCAGCCCACAACGCATTTTCTTACGCCCCCACCGCCTGCAACCGGCTGGACCGGAAATCCTTGGGCGACAGCTCAAACTGCTTCTTGAACGATCGGCTGAAATGCGCCGAATCCGTAAACCCCCACTTATACGCAATCGACGTAATCGACTCACTGCGCAAAAACGGGTTAGTCAGGTCATCCGCACTGCGCTTGAGCCGCGCCCGCTGGATATAGCGGCACACACTGTCATCCTGTTCCTCAAACAACCGATACAAATGCCGCACCGAAATATTCAGCCGGTTGGCCAAACCCACCGGGCTCAGGCCGGGTTGGCTGAGCGACTCGTCAATCACCTTCTGCACATAGCTGCGCAGGTTATTGCCCTGCAACGCCGCCAGCCCTTCGCGGCACTCGTCACCCTGCTCCAGCGCCGAACCCAACAGCGACACAAACGCCGTCTGCAGCGCCGCCACTTCGCCCGCCCCATCGGCCGTATCGTCCTTGCACAGCTGGTCCATCAACACATGCAACATGCGCCCACAGGCCTTGGTCGAAGAAATTTTGCCAAACGCGCGCGACTCCCCGCCCAAGTGCTTGCACACCTCAGGCCGCGACAGCGACAGCGACGCGTGTTCGATCAAGCCAAAAGGGGTAATCTCGATGGAGCCCACCGAGTCCATCAACAGCATCTCGCCAGGCGCCAGTTGCAGGATCTGGCCGTTCTGCACAATTTGCGAATAACCGCTGCGCTGGCTGACCAGGAAACACTCCTGGTCGTTGTCGTGGTCGGCATGGTGCGTGGGGCGCTTGATCAGCCCGGCATTGGTGCGCAGGATCGCCAGGCCACGGGGCAAGTTGTTGATCTCGCCGATAAACAGCGAGCGGTTGAAGGCCAGTTCCGTGTCGAAGTGCCCACACGCAGCGCGCAGTTCGTGGTTCCAGCTGTCCAGCCCGTCGTGTGCCTGCTGTTGGATGCTCATGGGGTGCCTCCGCAATGGCTTGTTCTTGTTGTTCTGCTGCAATAGTTAACATGTTATCTATATGCGCGCAACAACTACCGGTTTACCCTTGCAGAAGCACTATTGATGCCAATCAGAGGTTCGACAACACCCGTTGCAGCCCCACCAGTGTCACCAGCAAATGCTCGCTCTGCACAGGGCTCAGGGCAATGTAACGCCGAAACGCCGGCAGGCGATTGACCACCTCGCTGCCGCCCATATGTTCCAGGCGCACACACCATTGCTGGTCCTGCAACTCGATACGCAGGCGCTTGAAATCCAGCGGCATCAAAGCCCGAAACAACGCCTCATCCGCCAGCAAACGCGCCTGCAATTCACGGCCCAGCGCCTGGTTGCCTGCACGCCGGCGTACACGCACGCCAGTGCGCCGAATCGCGCCGCCATGGTGCACCGCAAAACTGCCCGTGCCTCCTGTCGTCGCAGGCACATGCAGCACGAACTCGGTCATGACCAGGTGCATCAGCAACTGCGATTCGGCGCGTTCGACAATCTCGAACGCCACACCCTCCACTTCCAGTGTCGCCAGCCCCAAATTGCGCCGCAGACGCTCCAGCGTTACCCCAGGCCGATAGCCGGAAGGCGCACGATCCGCGCGAAACAGCTCAAACAGCTTTTGCCGCAAAGTCGCTATAACCTTCATGGGAATGCCCCGGTTCATTGCCGAATTCCTTGGCCAGCACCTCCTCCACGGAGGCCGGCTTGAAGGGGTTGACCTTCTGCACCACGAGGGTCCAGAACAACGCATAGGCGGCGGTGATCGCCAGCATCACGCCGAACGGCACGTAGATATCCGCCGGGTTCATGCCCGGCGGTGTGATAAACCACATGCCCAGCAAGATGCCGATGCTCGAGACGATCTGCGGCAGCGGGAACCACGGCGAACGGTAGGCCCGTGGCAAATCCGGGCGACGAATGCGCAGGCTCACCACCGACACCGTTACCAGCAGATAAGCGAAACTCCAGGCACACACCGCCGCCAGCACCAGGTGCATGATGTTGTCGGTGTTGCCGCCCAGGTACAGCGCGTGCAGACACGGAATCAGCATCGCCACCAGGATGCACAGCAGCGGTGTTTTAAAGCGCGGGTGCAGGTAGGTAAAGACCTTGGGCAATGCACCATCCACCGCCATGCCGTAGAGAATCCGCGGCACACCGGCCATCAGGGTATTGATGGTCGCCGCGCCGGCAAACAGGAAGCCGATGCCCAGCCACAGCGGGCCGACCTGCCCCATCACCTGCTCGGCGAACTTGGGGATGGCCATGGGTGTGTCCAGCAGGTGCACGCCCGACGCAGCGTCCAGCACCACGTTTTCCACTTGGCGCTTCATTGCAGCGCCGTAGATGAACATGCACGTGGCCACGCCCACCAGCCCGAGCATCATCGCCCGGGGCATGACCTTGGCCGATTGGCGCAGGTCTGGCGCCAGCGGCGTGACGAACTCGCAGCCGACGAACATGAACATCGCCATACCCACCAGGGACAGCACGGTGATCGTGTCGGTGCCGACCAATGACACGCCGAACCAGCCGTCCAACTGCACCGCTGGCGCGGCGATCAGGCCAAGCACGCCGAACACCATCAAGGTGGTCCACATGCCAAAGGTGAGGATGATTTCTGCCCGGCCGAAAGCGCTGACACCAAAGGCATTCAGCACCCCGAAAACAACCACGAAGCCCACGCCCAGCAGCCAGGAACCGCCAGCGGACTCGGCCAAGGTATTGAGGTGCTCGAAGTTCACCAAGGCCATTACGCCGGCTAGAATGGTTTCGGCGGTGCCGGCAAACACGTGCACGATCAGGTAGGCCGACAAGGTGCCGGTGATCGCAAAAAACCGCCCCATGCCGCAGTTGATGTAGTCGTACACCGAGCCGGTGGTGGGCAGGATCGAGGCGGCTTCGGCGAAAGTGGTGGCCTGGGCCAGCATCATCACCACGGCGATCAGCATCGCCAGGGCAAACGCGCTGCCGCCGATGCCGAAGCCCATGGTGGCGGTGAGGATCACCGGGCTGGCCATGATCAGGCCAATGGTACTGGCCAAGGCGGTGGGAAAACCTACCGTGCCCCGGTTGAGGTGCGCGGTGAGTCGGTCATTGATCGACATAATGGGGTCCTCGAAAGCGTTTTTTTAATGTGCCAGCACTGTGCGCCCCACCCAAGTTGGTCGTCTTGCCCCTGTCTGCCGCCGGTTTTGTTGCTGCCTGCCACGGCGTATTGCCTGGCGGCCAGGGTCAATTCCCTGGCACGCAAATGAAAGACTTGCGCCTGCAGCGCTCGCCCTAATGCGCCCTCACTCTTAACCAAGCTGGGGACAATAACAATGGAGCACACACTGAAAAACCGTCGCTTGCGCCAGGCGGTAGGGCTGGGCATCGCGTTGCTGGTCGGCAAGGTTCAAGCCATCGAGCTGTACAGCGATGCCGACACCAGGGTCACCGGTAACTTCCTCGCCGTGTACGGCATGTTCAATAGCCCGAAAAACTACGACGGGCGCAGCGGCGGCTCGACCTGGCGTGAGGCGTTCATTAAGTACGGCCTGAGCGTCGAGCAAAACCTGGGCAACTTTGGCGGCGTGTACGGCACCGCCAACCTGGTGAGTTCCGGCACCTGGGGCGATGGCGATGCGTCCGGGGTCACCAACGGCACCGAGCGCACCACCAAATTCGACGAAGCCTTCGCCGGCTGGCGCTCCGGTGACCTGTTTCCGGCGCTGGGCAAGGATGGCGTCGACCTGTCCTTCGGGCGGCAAATCATCACGCTGGGGGACGGTTTTATCATCAACGACGACGGCCCCAACCTGGGCAAGGGCGTGGGCGATGGCGAGTTCAATCGCGGCGGTGCCTACTACATTGCTGCGCGCCACGCGTTCGACAAGGCGGCGGTGATCCGCCTGGGCGGCAAGGACGGCGTGCACGGCAGCCTGATGTGGCTCAAGTCCGACAACCCGGCGCAAGCCATGACCGAAATGGCCATCAGCACCCTCGATTACAGCGCCGCGCCGGGCACCTTGGGCCTGACTTATATTCACGGCATTGACGTGGATGAGCGCTACGCCACTGACCTGCAACGCCAGCGCAAGGGCATGAACCTCTATAGCCTGCGCGGCAGCGGCAATGCCGGTATCGATAACGCGCACTTTGCCTTTGAACTGGCGCGTCAGGACCGCCGCGACAGCCAGCAAAACGCCGGTTACGCCGAGGCCGGCTACACCTTCGCTGGCTTGCCGTGGTCACCCGACCTGACCTATCGCTATGCGCGCTACTCAAGAAACTGGGACGGCATGTTCTCAGGCTTCAATCGCGGCTACGGTACCTGGGTTCAGGGCGAAGTGGCGGGCAACTATTCCGGCCCCTACAACAGCAACACGGGGGTGCAGCACGTGGCGTTCAAGCTCAAGCCACTGGACAACCTGACCCTCGGCGCGTTGTTTTTTGACTACAGCACCGTCAGCACCCGTGGCCAGCTCAACCTGGATGGCCGTGAGCTGGACCTGTACGCCGAGTGGGCGGTCAACGAGCACCTGATCATTACGCCGCTGATGGGCCTGTACAAGCCCAACAAGGATGCCGAAACCGGCGGCAACCAGGTCGTCGGTAACGGCACCAATGTCTACAGTCAGTTGGTGGTTGCCGTACCGTTTTGAAGCCCTTCGGGCGCGCACGGACGCAGCGCCTGAACCTCTGCGTAAGCGCCTTGGTGATAAAGCAACGGCGCACGCCCGAAGTCATCAAAGGCCACTACCTTGCCGATCATGATCCAGTGATCGCCACCGTCGATCTGCTGGTATTTCTCGCAATGAAAGCGCGCCGAGCAGTCGGCGAACACGGGCGAGCCACCCTCGCCCGGTTCGTATTCGATCAAGGCGAAACGGTCTTCACGCGGGCGCGCAAAGTTATTCGACAGGTGCACTTGGTCGGCAGCCAGTACATTCACGGCAAAGTGGCTGGCCTCCTCGAACACCTCGTGACTGCTGGAGCGTTTGTCGATGCTCCACAGCACCAGCGGCGGGTCGAGAGACACCGAGTTGAAACTGTTGGCAGTCACACCGACCTTACGCCCGGAGGCGGTGGCGGCGGTGACCACGGTCACACCGGTGGCAAAATTGCCCAGGGCGCGACGAAAGGCGCGTGGGTCGAAAAGGCTGCTGTCAGACATGCAAGACTCCCGGACGGCGGCTAAACGGCCGCCCTGATTAGTGTGGTGGCAAACCCGTCAGACCATGCTCGGGTCAGGTTCCAGGCCCATCAGCTCGCGGCCGAGGATCTGCGCACAAACGTCGTAGTCGGTGTAGGCATGTGCGCCGGTCATATGGGAATCGCGGAATAGGCGCTGCATCTCGTTATGCTCGAACCAGGCATTGCCGCCTGCTGCCGCAAACAGACGGTCCACCGCCTCGATGCACATTTTGGTCGCGTAGGCCTGATTGGTGCGCCAGAACGCCAGGGTTTCGCGGCTGGGATATTGGTGCGCGGCGCTGTGCTCGGCATGTTCCTGCCAGGTCTTCTCCAGGAAGGCGCGAGCGGCGGCGACCTGATGGGTGGACTCGGCCAGGCGCATCAAGGCCGGGGTCGCCGCGCCCACGGCAGCGCCGGTGTAGGCGCGCACGCGGGTTTTGGTTTTTTCGCGGAACACCTCCAACATGCGCTCGGCCACGCCCAGGCTCACGGTGGAGAACCCGCTGGCGAAATACGGCCGGTACGGCGCGTAGAAAATCTTGCTGTCGGGGTAGAGGCCAAAGCCTGCGGATTTGCCTTCCATCATGTCCTTGGCTTTCTGGATACGATGCTCGGGCACCCAGGCACGGTCGATGATCAAGGTCTTGGTGCCGCTGCCTTTCATGCCGGCGGCGTACCAGTCGTCACGGATCTGGTAGTCGCTGCGCGGCAGCACGGCGAAGCAGTAATCCTGGTTGCCTTCGGCGTTCTGGCGACGGCAGCCGACAATCGCCCACTCGCCATGGTCGCAACCACTGCTCCAACCCATCTCACCGCTGAAATACACGCCGCCCTCGCCCTCGGTGACACGCCCGAAGGGCGCAATACTGCTGCTGGCGGTGGCGTCGGGGTTCGCACCCCAGATTTCTTGCTGCAACTGTACGCTGAACAACGCTAACTGATGGCTGTGAGTACACAGCAAACTCATGGCCCAGGCAGTGCTGGCGCAGCTGCCGGCGAGCAAGGCGATGCAGTCGGCGAACTCGGGCAGCGAGAGTTCCAGGCCGCCAAAGGCTTTGGGCTGAAAGGCACGGTGCAGGCCGATACTTTTGAGCCAGGCGATATTTTCATCCGGCACTTGGCGCAGTTGTTCGGCACGTGCGGTATTCGCGGCAATGGCAGGCAAGAGAGGTTTGAGGTCTTCGAGCAGCGGGTTTGGCTTTTTCATGGATAGCCCTGCTTATTATTGGAAGTCCGGCAGGCGCTCCGAGGTCAAGAGCGGCGCTGGATGCAGGCCCAGTATCGGCCGCGGGGCAGCGGCGCAACATGCACATTCGGCAGGCAAGGTTGTACTTTTCACAAGCACGGCAGGCACAGGCATAAAACCTGGCAGGCACAGTCAAGCCGCCTCCAGGAGGGTTGGTTACCCTCGAGTTTTCCTTTGTGAACTGCCAGGAACCTGCCATGAGTGATATTGCGCTGCTGCCCCACGTCGAAACTTTTTTACGTCGCCAACATGGGCTGTTTATCGACGGCGTCAGCGTGCGCAGCCACGCCAGCCAGACGCTGACAGTGACCAACCCGGCAACCGGCCAGGTGATCGCAGAGGTTGCCGATGCGGACGTGGCGGATATCGACGCGGCGGTGGCTTCTGCCAATCGGGGTTTTAAGCAGTGGTCCCAGGCCGCACCCGCCACTCGCGGGAATGTGCTGCTCAAACTGGCCGATCTGTTGGAGCAAAACCGCGAAGAACTGGCGCAGATCGAAACCTGCCAGTCGGGCAAGATCATCCAGATTTCCCGAGCATTCGAGGTCGACCAGGCGACGCACTTTTTGCGCTACTACGCCGGTTGGGCCACCAAGATCAGCGGCCAGACGCTCACGCCATCGCTGCCCTCCTTCAATGGCGAGCGCTACACCGCCTTTACCCTGCGTGAACCGGTGGGCGTGGTGGTGGGCATCGTGCCGTGGAATTTCTCGACCATGATCGCCATCTGGAAACTCGCCTCGGCGCTGGTCACCGGTTGCAGCATCATCATCAAGCCCAGCGAATTCACGCCGCTGACGATCCTGCGCATCGCTGAACTGGCGATCGACGCCGGGTTGCCTGCCGGTGTGCTCAACGTGCTGACGGGCGGCGGCCATGTCGGCAAAGGCCTGGTGGAGCATCCGGGCACCCACAAGGTATCGTTCACCGGCTCCGTGCCCACTGGCATCGCCGTCGGCCGCAGCGCCATGGGCGCAGGCCTGACCCGCGCAACCCTGGAGCTGGGCGGCAAAAATGCCGCCGGATTCCTGCGCGATATGGACGTGGACAAAGCCGTGGGCGGCATCATCGAAGCCGGTTTTTTACACTCCGGGCAAATCTGCGCGGCGGCCGAACGCTTTTTCGTGCATCGCTCGCAGATCGACGCCGTGCTCGACACGCTCAGCCAGCGCCTCAGCGCCCTTAACATCGGCTCGCCCCTGGACGAACGCACCGAATTCGGCCCGGTGACTCACCGGCAGCACCAGCAAAAACTGCTCGGCTACATCAATCAGGCCCGCGCCGAAAAAAACACAATCATTCACGGTGGCAACCTGATCGAGCGCCCCGGCTCCTACTTCGAACCCACCGTGATCCTGGCCAATAGCATCAACGACACTCTGCTCAACGAAGAAACCTTCGGCCCCATCGCCACCTTCCTGCCCTACGACAGCGAAGACGAACTGCTGGCACTGATGAACAACGGCCCTTATGGGTTGAGCGCCAGCCTGTGGACCAACGACCTCGGCAAGGCGCTGCGCATGATCCCGGCCGTCAATGCCGGCACTGTGTGGGTGAACATGCACACCCTGCTCGACCCGGCGGTGCCGTTTGGAGGCAATCGGTCTTCGGGGGTTGGGCGCGAGTTTGGCAGTGCGTTTATCGAGGATTACACCGAGCTTAAGTCGGTGATGATTCGGTACTGATTACACATGCTGTAAACACTACCTCCCACAGAAGTTACCAACCGCCCATCGCCAGGTTATGCGGCGAAAACTCCGCAAAATGCCAGCGCAGCGCCAATGCCGCCGGGCGGCGTACTACCTGCTCCACGGTCACTGTCCACAGCCGTTGGGCGCCCTCGAACCTGGCCACCTCAGGCCCGTCGAGGATCAGCGAAGTGCGCCCGGCAACCTGCAACACATCGCCCGACTCAAAATCAATAAACAGCAACCCCGCCACCGGGTTGAGCTGCAAATTGCCCAAGGTATTGAAGAACAGGTTGCCGGCAAAATCCGGGATGGTCAGCACGTCGCCTTCAACCCGCACAAACCCCGTATTGCCGCCTCTGTGTGAAACGTCCACCGAGCGTGCGCCATCCACGTCGGCGTAGCTGGCGACGAAGAAAGTGTCGGCGCTGCGGATCAACATTTGTGCCGCAGCGTCCAGGCTGTTGAGGCGCTCGACCGTGGTGCCGGGCTTGCGGGCGATGCCGTCGACGGGCCGCAACTGGATGTATTTGGGGCAGTTGCCATAGGTGTGCACCACATCGACCGAAAAACCTTCGTGGTCCAAACCACCGATGCGGCCGTTCATGCGGTTGCGGCGCCGGGTGTTGAGGTCAATGCCGAGCAAACCCACGCTGGCACCTAAGTGCAAGGCGCCAAGCGCCGGGTCGCTTTTGGACGGCAAACTGTCGATCTGCAAGGTGTGTGGGTCGGGTGAATGCGCAAAGCCCGGCGCGCCTTCAAGCATGGTCGCCCAGGGAATGCCCTGGGGATCCACCACGCCGAGCATCAGGTAGGGCAACAGCGGGTAGAAGTCGCGATGCTGCTCCGGCAAGTGATCGCGAATCACCTTGAGCCCGACCACGGCCATGCGCTCAGCCGCACCAGCGCTTGCTTGCAGGTGCCGTTCGCCGGCATGCCAGGGAGATTGTTCGACTGGGTTCATGTTGAGCACCTCAGGTTGGATGCGCCCATGCTGCGCCCCACCTGCCAACGTGAGAATGCCCACACTTGGCAATCCACTATTTCACCGACTGAAATGCCGGATGCTCACGCAGCGCCGCCACACAGTGGTCGACAAAACTGCGTACGCGCATCGGTGCGTTGCGGCCCTCGCGGTACACCACATGCACCGGCAACGGTGGCTGTTCAAAGTCAGGCAACACACGGCGCAACTGGCCGCTCTGCAGGTGCTGGTGCAGCGGGTAACTCACGCAACGAATCACCCCCGCACCCTGCACCGCCGCATTGATTGCACCTTGCACGCTGGCACAGCTCAAGCGCGCGCGGGCCTTGAGCTGCAAGCCTTGGAAATCCCAGGCCACCGGGTCGGCACTGGCAATCAGCCGATGCTTTTTAAGCTCGCTCGGATGTCGGGGTTCGCCATGGGCGGCGAGGTAATCGGGGCTGGCGCAGAGGATATGCCGCACCTGCCCCACCGGCCGAGCGATGAGCGATGAATTGGGCAATTCGCCGACCAGGATCGCCACATCCAGCCCCTCTTCGTGCAGGTTCGGGTAGTAGTCGTGGTAGCGCGCCACCAGGCGGACGTCGGGGTAGTTGTCCATATAGCTGGCCAATACCGGCGCCATCACATAACGGCTGAACAGAAACGGCAAGAACACCTGCAAATTGCCCTGGGCCTGCACGTGCAGCCCCTTGGCCGAAGCCTCGGCGGTATCGACGGCTGCCAGCAACCGCACGCAATCGGCCAGATAGGCGCTGCCCGCTTCGGTCAAGCTCACGCCGCGTGTGCTGCGTTGCAACAACGGCACCCGCAGGCGGGCTTCCAGGCGAGCAACCGCACGGATCAGGGTCGGGCCGGAAACCTGGGCCTGGCGCGCCGCCGAAGCCAGGCTGGGCTGATCAGCCAGCGCTGCAAACAGCTGCATGTCGCGATAGCGTTCCATCAGCCGCGGCGCTTCATCGCCGGGTTCAGGGCAGCGTCCTGCCCGAGGCGATGGGTGAGGAAGTCCACAAAGGTGTGGACCTTGGCCGGTACGCGGCCGCTTTTCTGGAACACCACCTGGATCGGCAGCGGTGGCGGTTCAAAAGCCTCCAGCACAACCTCCAACTCCCCCGCCGCCACCGCTGCCGCGACCTGATAAGACAGCACCCGCGTCATGCCCCAACCCAGGCGCGCCAGGTTGATCGCCGCATTATTTGCCGTGACCACCAGACGCGGCTCGATGGGTACCGTCAACGGCTGCCCGGCGTCGACGAACGCCCATTCACTTACCAGCTGGCTGGAGGATGACGTGACGATCTTGGCTTCACGCAACTGCTCAGGCCGTTGCGGCCGACCGTGCTGGTCGAGGTAACCGGGCGATGCACACACCACCCGGCGCACTTCCCCGACCTTTATGGCCTGCTGTCCAAGTTCTTGCAGATGACCGATACGCACGGCCACATCGACGCCTTCGTCGGTCATGTTAACCACACGGTCGACCAGTAAGGCGGTGATATTTACCAAGGGAAAGCGGTCCAGGTAATCCCCCAGCACCGGCGCCACATACAGCTCGCCGAACAGCACCGGCGCGGTCACCGTCAGGTGGCCGCCGGGGATGGAGTAGCTGCCCGCCGCCGCTTCCTCGGCTTCATCGAGCTCGGCCAGGATGCGTCGGCAATCTTCCAGGTAACGTTGGCCGGCTTCGGTCAGGTGCAGGCTGCGGGTGGTGCGTGCCAGCAACTGCGTGCCGATACGCTGTTCCATGGCGGCAATCGCTCGGGTCACGCTGGGCGGCGAGGTTTTCAGGCGCCGCGCAGCGGCAGCGAAGCCCTCCTCCTCGGCCACCGCCAGGAATACCTGCATCTCATGAAATCGATCCATCGGCACGCCTTCTCATTAGCTGAAAACTACTCACCCGTGGCGAGGGAGCTTGCTCCCGCTGGGGCGCGCAGCGGCCCCCAAAAAAATGACCGCGTATTGCCTGAATTAATGCGCTGCCCTTATTGGGGCTGCTGCGCAGCCCAGCGGGAGCAAGCTCCCTCGCCACAGGGGGTTCACATTACTTTGCTTGCAGACCCACGGCGCTGCGCGGCATGCCGACAAACCCCGGCAACGCCTCGATGCGAGCAAGCCAGGCACGCACTTGAGGGTAGTCGGCCAACGACACATTGCCTTCCGGCGCGTGGGCCACGTAGGTGTAGAACGCCACATCGGCGATGCTCGGCTGCTCACCAACCAAAAAGCGGCTTTGGCTCAGTTGTTCGTCCACCAGCTTGAGCAGCGCATGGGAACGGCTGATGGCCGCGACTGTATCGACTTCGGCACCAAACACCACCGCCAACCGCGCAGCAGCGGGTCCGGCGTGCAGTTGGCCGGCAGCCGCCGACAACCAGCGCTGCACGCGAGCCTGGCCGACAGGGTCGCTCGGCAGCCACTGGCCGTTGCCATATTGGTTGGCGAGGTACACCAGAATCGCGTTGGAGTCGGCCAACACCGTGCCGTTATCGTCAATCACCGGCACCTGGCCAAAGCGGTTGAGGTGGGCGATAAAGTCCGGCGCTTTTTGCGCGCCTTGCTTGAGGTCGACCAGGATAAATTCACTGGGCAAGCCCAGCAACGACAACATCAGCTCGACCCGGTGGGAGTGGCCGGACAAGGGGAAACCATAAAGCTTGATCGCAGGCTGGGACATGAGAGGCTCCAAAAGTGGGGGTGTTGACGCCACACATACTCCACCGCTGCCCTGATCGATGGAATCACCAGACTTTACAATCGAGCATTTCACTCGATGAAACAATCACTCGCCAAACAATTCCACGATCAGGTTGAACAAGGTGGTCTTCACCGCACTGTCCAACTCGGTCCAGGCCAACCCCGTGGTGGCCTGAAACCCACCCAATTGCAAAGGCCGCGACACGCAATTGACTGGCAACGCCCGCGCCGCCTGCTGCGGCAACACGCCGATGCCCAACCCGGCGGAGACCAGCGCGAGCATGGTGGTGAACTCACCCAGTTCGCTGGCGATGTCCAAGGGCATGCCGACGGCCTGGATAAACTCATCGTAGAACCCCGGCGCGTAACGCCTGGCGAGGATATACACCGGCCACGTGAGCAGGTCGGCAGGCTGGATGGACTCCAGGGCGGCCAAAGGGTGGTCCATCGGCAGCGCCACGCAGAAACTCTCACGCAAGACCGCACGGGTCTGCACGCCGGGGTGGGCGGCCGGCAGGCGCATCAGGCCGAAATCCAGCTGGCCATTCTTTAACGCGGCGGCTTGGTCGGGGCCGGGCATGTCCTTGAGTTCCAGTTCGATACGCGGGTAACGCTGATGCACCGCGCGTATCAGTTGCGGCAGCAATTGCGGCAATACCGAGGACACAAACCCCAGGCGCACCCGGCCGATTTCACCGCGGTGGGATGCCCGCGCCGCCTCTGCCGCCCGAGCGGCCTGGTGCAAGGTGGCCTGGGCCTCAGGCAAGAACGCCCGCCCCGCTTCGGTGAGTGTGACCGAGTGGCGGTTACGATCCAGCAGGCGCACGCCCAAGCCGCTTTCCAGCAGCTTGATCTGCATGCTCAGCGCCGGTTGCACGATCGACAGCTGCGCCGCTGCCCGACCGAAATGCAGCTCCTGGGCGAGCACCACGAAGGCGCGCAAGTGCTTCAACTCCATTAAATTCTCTCAGCCATTAGAAACGGTTATCACAAACGGTGATCACCCGATCACAAATGAAAATTGGACGCTGCCCAGCGCCTGGGGTGAAGTAAGCCCAATTCATACACGATATGACGGGGCGTGGCCTATAACAATCCGAACACGGACCCCACGTATCTGCTGCGGGTCGCGCTGATCACGATTATCGGATAGATATTGTTGATCACCCACCTCAAGGTCCATCCCTTTGTCGCCCTGGAGTTCATCATGCTGCTGTCGTTGGTAGTGTGAAGCGTTAGGAGAGGTAGCCATGCAAAGCGTTCTAGACAACTTCCGCCTTGATGGCCGGCTGGCGCTGGTCACCGGCTCCAGTGCCGGTATCGGCCTGGCGATTGCCCGCGGCCTGGCCCAGGCCGGGGCGCAGGTGGTGCTCAACGGGCGCAACCGCAGCACCTTGCGCGATGCGGCGGCGCTGCTGGCGGCCGAAGGGTTGACGGTGCACACCCAGGCGTTTGACGTGACCGACAGCACGGCGATCCAGGCCGCCGTGGCGGATATCGAAGCGCGCCTCGGCCCGCTGGAGATCCTGGTGAACAACGCCGGCATGCAACGGCGTGGGCCGCTGGAGGACTACAGCGAACAACACTGGCGCGAGTTGATCAGCACGAACCTGGACAGTGCCTTTCTGGTTGGGCAGGCCGTGGCGCGGGCGATGATCCCGCGCAAGCGTGGGCGCATCATCAATATCTGCTCGGTGCAAAGTGAGCTGGGCCGCCCCGGCATCGCGCCGTATGCGGCCAGCAAAGGCGCGCTGAAAATGCTCACCAAGGGCATGGCCATCGATTGGGGCCCGCATGGGTTGACGGTCAATGGCATCGGCCCCGGTTATTTCAAGACGGAGTTGAACGCCAACCTGGTGGCCAACCCCGAGTTCAGCGACTGGCTGGTGCAACGCACACCGAGTCGCCGCTGGGGCGACGTGGCCGAACTGGCCGGTGCCGCCGTGTTCCTTGCCAGCGATGCTGCCAGCTTCGTCAACGGCCATATTCTGTACGTCGACGGTGGTATCACCGCTTCGCTGTAATCCGGAGAATTGTATGCACGCTATCGTCTGTCACGCCTCCAAAGACCTGCGGGTCGACCCCCAGGACGAACCGCAATCCCTCGCCCCCGATCAACTGCGCGTGCGCATCGCCCGTGGCGGCATCTGCGGTTCGGACCTGCATTACTACCAGCACGGCGGCTTCGGCACCGTGCGCCTGCGCGAGCCGATGGTGCTGGGCCATGAAGTGTCGGCGGTGATCGACGCCGTGGGTGCGGATGCCGGGTTGTTCAAGGTCGGCCAGCGCATCAGCGTATCGCCGTCGCGCCCGTGCGGCGGTTGCCGCTACTGCCATCAAGGGCTGCCGAATCATTGCCTGAACATGCGTTTCTACGGCAGTGCGATGCCGTTTCCGCATATTCAGGGCGCGTTTCGCCAGAGCCTGGTGATCGAGACGCATCAGGCACATCGGCTGGCCGACCACGTGAGCCTGGCCGAAGGTGCGCTGGCCGAGCCGCTGTCGGTGGGCCTGCACGCGATTCAACGCGCCGGCGCGGTGTTCGGCAAACGCGTGTTGGTGACCGGTTGCGGCCCCATCGGCAACCTGCTGATCGGTAGCCTGCGCGCCGCCGGTGCCGGTGAAATCGTCGCCGTGGACCTGTCTGCCAGCGCCCTCGCCTGCGCCGAAAAAATGGGCGCCACGCGCACTCACAACATTGCCGACGGCGCGGATGCGCTCAAGCGCTACACCGCCGAAAAAGGCTATTTCGAGGTAATGTTCGAAGTCTCCGGAAGCGCCCAGGCCTTGCGCAATGGCCTGGAATGCATCGCGCCACGGGGTGTGCTGGTGACAGTCGGACTCGGCGGCGATGTGTCGTTGCCATTGAACCTGCTGGTGAGCCGCGAGATCGACTTGCGCGGCACCTTCCGCTTTCACAGCGAGTTTGCCCAGGCGGTGGATTTGCTCAATCGCGGGATCATCGATGTGAAACCGGTGATCTCCCACACCGTGCCGTTTGAACAGGCGGTGCAGGCGTTTGAACTGGCGGCGGACAAGACCCAGGCGATGAAAGTGGTGCTGGATTTTGGTGTGGCTGACTGAGCTTGATTCACCGTTGTGGCGGCCTTCTGGCAGGACGGGGCCCGGTCAAATGTGGGAACTGGCTTGCCTGCGATTGCATCACCTCCGTGTACCTGATGTACCGAGGTGCCCGTATCGCAGGCAAGCCAGCTCCCACAGAAAAGCGTCATGTGGGTTGAGCAGCGGGCGTCAGGTGACGGGACGGCCAGACCAGCACCTGAGGCTCAAGCGCGTTCCTCTAGCCGATCGCGCAAGAACCGATGGCTGTTGGAAAACAACCGACGGTAGGTGAGCAGCACCGCACCTACCGTGCCCAAGGCCGAGGACGCGGCGATCAGAAACATGATCACGATCTGGTAACGCACCGCGTCCACCGGGCTTTCGCCGGCCAGTACCTGGCCGGTCATCATGCCGGGCAGGCTGACGATGCCGACCACGGTCATCTGGTTCAGCGTCGGGATCATCCCGGCGCGCACGGCCTGGCGGATCGCCTCCTGGGCGGCCTCCCAGCGTGAACCGCCCAGTGCCAGGATCATCTCGATGGTGTTGCGCCCCGAGGTCAGTTCCTGGGTCATGCGCTCAATGCCCAAGGACACGCCGGTGAGGGTATTACCGAGGATCATGCCAAGGATCGGAATCGCATACTGCGGCTCGTACCACGGATGGATACGGATCACCGCAAACAACCCCACCGCCGTGACCAGCCACGAACTGCCCCACACCGACAGAATGCTGTCGACCCGTTGCCCACGGTAAGTGCGGCGCCCACGCCCCGCTGCGGATAACCCGGCGATCAGGGTCATCGCACACATCAGCGGCAGCACCACATACCAGTAGGCAAACTCGAACACCCAACCCAGCAGGTAACCGATGGCCAGCAATTGCACCACGGTACGCACGGCCGCCCACAGCAATTGGCGGCCCAGGCCCAGACGCAGCAACAGCGACAGCGCGCCGTTAATGAGGATCAGCGAGGCGGCGATGCCCATGTCCAATGCCGTGAGGTTTTGATAGTTCATGGCTGGGCGGCTCCGCTCAGGACACCGGCACTCATGTGCAGGTGAATGGCGCTCATGCGCCGGGCCTGGTCGAGGTCGTGGGATACCCAGATATAGGCGCGGGCGTTGTCGGCGGCATACCAGGCGCTGATCAGTGCCTCGACATCGCGCGAGGACGTGGGGTCGAGAGCGGCCGTCGGTTCATCCAGCAACAGCACTTCGGGGTTCAGTTGCAAGGTGCGGATCAGTGACACCACCTGGGATTCACCACCGGACAGGTCGCCGGCGTTTTTGCCCAGGAAGTCCGGGCTTTTACCGGCATGTTCCAGCAGTTTGGTCACCGCTTGCAGGTCGAAGCTGCGCGTGCGCAGGGTCTTGAGGCTGAACGGGAAACGCAGGTTGTCCTCCACCGTGCCCTCCAGCAGCGCCGGGCGTTGCGACAGGTAGCTGATGTGGCTGCGATAGTGGGGAATCTGCGCATTTGCGATCGGCTGGTTGTTCCACAGGATCTGCCCCGACGTGGGCGCATCCAGCAACGCCAGCGCGCGCAGGAACACGCTTTTACCGGAGCCGGAGGAGCCGGTGATGGACACACGGTCGGCGCGTTTCAGGCTGAAATCCGTGGGTTGCAGCAACGCCACTTGGCGCCGCTCGTCCCTGCGCGTGAGGGCGCGGGTTTCGATCAATACGGTGTCTGTCATCAACTCGGTACTCGGCTCGACGGCTTGCAATCCACAACTCCACTGCCTATATTTCGTGCCTGGCGCACTCCACGCCACCTTCCGCGGAAAGGGCTGCGCCCAGGATCCTGACTGAATATCACATTTCTACGACTCCCAACCTGAAAGCGGAAAAGGTTTGTGCAAGGAGATCGTATGTCGCAACGCCTCTCATCCTCGAATACCGACGGCCGCCTCAACCTTGAGCAACAGCGCAAGCGCGCCAAGGAACTGTTGCCACGCCTGAAAACCCTCGACCCGCACGCCACCTTGTCCCAGGCCCAATGGCAGGTCGCCAGGCAGCTGGGTTTCAGCAGTTGGCCCAAACTCAAGGCGCATGTCGACGCCATCGACTTCGCCGCCCGCCACCCGGACTTTGCTGCCAGCGATGAAGCCCGCACCACCCACTGGCGCTGTGGCAGTGACATTGCCCACAGCTTGCAACTGGCCGGGTTCAAGGGGCAGTTCCGCATGCTCACCGATCCGTTATGCATGGGGCCGGTGCGCGATGTGCCCAGTGAAGATTTCCGCGCGATGCGCAGTGCCTTTATCAGCCAGGCCTTTGCCCTGGACGCTGCTGAAGTCGCCCACCGCGTCAATGATGAATACGACCACCTGCAGGCCCTGGCCAGCGCCGATCACAGCGTGCTGTGGTGCGAAGCGGACGCCTATGATCAGCTGTTTCTGGTCCGCGCGCTGGCCGGTCTTGAGCGCGCGCCGAAAAAGCTCGAGCTGATCGAAGTCGACCGTATTCCGGGTGTCGAACGCTTTATCGGCATCGGCCAGCTGGCGCCCGATGTATTGGCGTGGTTGTGGCCCCAACGACGCTTGATCGATGACGCAGCGGTGCAACTGGCCCGACAGGCCTGGGCGGCTTACTGCGACAGCTCGCCGGTCAAGCTTGCGCAACTGGCTCACGGCAACCACCCGGCCCTGCCCTTTCTAGCCAACGCGTTGTTGCGCCAGTTGCAGGAGTTGCCCGGCATTGAGGATGGCCTGTCACTGACTGAACGCTTGTCGCTGCGCTACATCGCCGAGGCCGGGCCGGTGCCGTTCGGCCGGGTGTTCGCCGAACTGATGGCCAAGCGTGAGCCGCTGCCGTTCCTGGGCGACATGATGTTCCACGCGCTGTTGCGGCCATTGATCGACGGCCCGACCCCCTTGCTGATAGAAACCGCAACCGAGCGCGACTGGCCGCGCCGCGAGTTGGCGCTGACACCATTGGGGCATCGAGTGCTGGGCGGCGAGGCTTATTGGTTGGACCACGCCGGGCATGAGCGCTGGGTCGGCGGCGTGTGCCTCAAGCCCGGCCAGCCGCATTGGGCGCTGGCCGAAGACTACCGTCCTGCCTGGCGCAACTGAGACCGGCTCAGCGCTTGGGCGATAACCCGACGGCGCACGCCATCACTGCCGGGTCGCCCAGGTAAACGCTACGCGCAGCCGTCGAGGGTGCAGCGACCCGGCTGTCGACAGCGCGCAACATCGGTCGCTCAACCGTCGGCAGACTATGCAGGGGGTCGACAATCTCCATGCAGCGGCGCAGGGAGTTGAAATCCGGCGACTGCGACAGTGACAGGTGCAAGGTCTGGCTCACCGACACCGACACCACCGAGCTCTGTGCGCATTGCCCGTCGTAGATCAGCGTATGGCGAATCAATGGGTTGTCATGGCAGTACTTCAACAGGTTGACCTGCCGCGAACGCACCAGCGCCGTATTGATGATCAACAGGTCGAATGCCACGCAACCGGAGCGCGTCAACGCCTGCAATTCGTCGAACGAACTCAAGGGGGCGATGCGGTGGTAGCCCAGCTGGTTGAGCATTTTCTCCAGCTTGATCCGCTGCAGCAGGTCTGCATCGGCAATCAAAAGGCGTAAGGCTTTATTGGACATAGGGTAAACCTGACAGTTGGGCATCAGCGTCGATCATTCAACGTCGAACACGGTAACTGTCGGGGCTCGAACATGCCTTTAAGGCGATTCTGAAACGGGCACTGCACGCTTTTAAGAATCGCCTCAAAGCCCTCGCACTCACCCGCCCCTACCATGGCTGCGTTCCCACACGTTGCCATGGAATTTTTGTGTTCATGTTTTTACTCAGAATGATGCTGCTGGCCGGCGGGCTGCTGGTGCTCGCGCCACCGCCGGCCGGCGCGGCGCTGAAGATCGAAGGCACACGCCTGATTTATTATGGCCAGGACAAGGCCGCCGGCATCAGCGTGGTCAACCCGGCCTCACAGCAAGTGGTGGTACAAACCTGGATCACCAGCGAGGACGAATCAGCCGACAGCCCCGTGCCGTTTGCTGCCACCGAGCCGTTGGTGCAACTGGGCGCAGGCGAGCATCACATGCTGCGCATCTTGTATGCCGGTGAAGGCCTGCCCGCCGATCGCGAATCGCTGTTCTGGCTCAATATCATGGAGATTCCGCTCAAATCCGCCGACCCCAACAGCGTGCAGTTTGCGATACGCCAACGGCTCAAGCTGTTCTATCGGCCACCGGCGCTCAAGGGAGGCTCGGCCGAGGCGCTGCAGCAGTTGGTGTGGAGCCGCGATGATCACAGCGTCATCGCCCACAACCCAAGCGCATTCCACCTGTCGTTGATCAATGTGCAGACGGACACCCAGCAGCTCAGCGACTACCTGCTGCTCAAACCCCTTGAGAGCAAGCGTCTGAGTACAGCGACCGCTTTGCCTACAGGATCCACCCTTCACTTCACCGACATCAACGATATCGGTTTGCAGGCCCGCCATAGCGCGGTGCTCAAGTGATCAATCGCGGGAAACTTGCATTTATGTCTCTCACCAAACGTTTACTGCCCCTTCTACTGTGCGGCTGCGCGGCCCTTCCTGCCACAAGCTATGCACTGTCGTGCGTGGAAGATGGCAGCGGCGCCTATGTCGATATCAACCCGCTTGGCACCTCATTGGCGGTTGCGGCTGATGCACCGGACGGTACGATCATCTGGGAGTCGGGCCCACGCTCCACGAATGTGTTGTGCAAGGACGACCGCAACCACGGCCGCGAAGAAGTGTATTTCTACGTCAACCCGGCCAACGTCAGCATCGGCCAAGGCATCCGCGTAGGCATCCGCTACAACAACGCGCCCATCACCCAAAGCACCGGTAAGGTCGGCACCGGTTTTTACTCGGACCGCGGTTGCAACTGGTCCAATTGCACAGGCTGGGACAAAGCGCGCTTTACCCTGAACTTCAGTGTATTCATCGAAAAATACGGCAAGACACCGCCCAGCGGTCAAGCCAGCACCCTGGCTCAATATCGCGTGTTCCAACTCGACGGCGTACGCGGGCTCAACACCAACCCCAACAGCAACCTCAACTACATCGTCACCGGCATGAACGACATCCGCTTCGTGCCCTGCGCGCCCGAACTGACCATTACCCCCAGTGTCGTCAACTTCCCCACCCCATCACGCAAGGCGCAGGTCGGCGCCGTGGCCAGCACCGCGAACTTCAACCTCAGCCTGCGCAAAGTCTGTGACACGCCCTACACCGTCAATGCACGCTTCGCCACCACCCCAGGTGGCGGCAGTGTCATCAACGGCTTGCTGGTGCCGGCCAACAACAGCTCGGTGGGCATCTCATTGTCTCGCGCCGACAGCGATCAGCGCCTGCCCTTCAATGACTGGTTTACGTTGCAGACACTGATGGGCTCCGGCCAGGCACGCAATGATTTTCGCGCCGACCTGAGCTGGCGCACCCTGCCGATTCCGGGGGCTTTCGAAGCCGCAGTGGTGGTGGACATGTTTTACAAGTAGCCGACGACTTTAAGGATCGTCTTATGCCGTTGGCATTGATATGCCACTACTCTGCGCCGATGCGATTGAAAAGTTACCTGCTCCAGATCAACCCCGTCCTCTCCCGACCCGAAGCAGCCAGAAGGCTGCTTCGTATTTTTGCGAGCGTGCTGCTCGTGGGCATCCTGAGCGGGGTCTATACCTTTCTGCTGTCGACCTTCAACAACGACATCTCCCAGCGCCGCGGCTACATGAGCAGCGCCATCGCCGAAGCCCATACTTTTTTCACCAACCGCGAGGCGCTACTGCAAAGCCTGAGCCTGTCGGCGGTGCGCAAACAGTCCAGGCTCTACCCCTCCTCCGAGGAAGAACAACACCTGGAACTGGGCAACACACCCGGCAACCAGTGGAGCATCTGGCTGACCGCACGCATGCGCGACTACCTCAAGGCCAAGCAGCTCAACCTGCTGTATGTGAACGCCGGCCCCAGCCCACAGGTGACGCGGCTGTACGACGCTACCGCGCAGGTACTGCCGATTTCCAAGTGCATGCTCAACCGCCTCAAGGCCCTGCAGCACAGCGACCCGGCCACACTCAACGAGTTGTGGCTGAGCGACAACACCGAAGGCCATTCGCACCTCTACATTTTCATCCGCCTCGACGAGCGCGACCCTGAGTCCGGCTGGCTCGGCCTTGAGATGGAAAGTCGTGAAGTGTCTTCAACCCTCAGCGACCAGAGTGCCGGTGAGTTCATGATGCTCAATTCCCAGGGCATGCTGGTGTTTACCAACAGCACCGACACCCAGCTCAAACAGCAACACCTGCGGCCCGGCGAGGAAAGCTTTTTTGGCTTTGTCGGCAACGGTTTGCTGCCCGACCACCTGGTGATTCGCAAGCACTTGAAGTCTTCGGAATGGCAGTTGATGTATTCCATCGACCTGCGCGCGGTGGTCACCGGCCTGTGGAAACAGCTGCTCGGCTCGTTGTTGTTCTGCCTGTTCAGCCTCACGCTGATCTGGCTGGTGATGCGCCGCGTCGACCAGCGTTTCATTATTCCGTCGATCCATCGCATCCAGGCGTTGATCGAAAGCGAAGCCTTTGGCCGCGATGTGATCCAGATCGCGCCCGTGGCCCTTTGCGTGCTGCGCCGCACCGACGGCCAGGTGGTGCTGGAAAACACCCTGGCCCAGCAATGGTTGGGCAACGGCCCGGAGCGCGAGGCACTGCGGGCCGGCTGGATCGAGCAAGCCTTCGCCCAAGGCCCATGCGAACGCAGTGATTACTTTGAAACCATCGACGGCCGCCACCTGTACCTGAGCAGTGCCCCCACCCGCTATAAAGGCGAGGACGTGCTGTTTTGCGCGTTCAGCGATATCAGTGCGCGCAAGCAAGTCGAAGCAGCGCTGGAAGAAGCACGCCACTCGGCGGACGCTGCCAACGCCGCCAAGACCCTGTTCCTGGCGACCATGAGCCATGAAATCCGCACGCCGCTGTACGGCGTGCTCGGCACCCTCGAACTGCTGGCGCGCACACAACTGGATGCGCAGCAAAGGGACTACTTGCATGCCATCGAAGGCTCGTCGTCGACCTTGTTGCAATTGATCTGCGATGTGCTCGATGTGTCGAAGATCGAAGCCGGGCAACTGGCGTTGGAAATGAGCGAGTTTTCACCGCTGGAGCTGGTGCATGAAATCATTCAGGGCTATGCCGCAGCCGCTCAAGGCAAAGGCTTGCAGCTGTATGCCTGCTTCGACCCGAAGCTGCCCGAACGGCTGATCGGCGACGTGACGCGCATTCGCCAGATTCTGAATAACCTGCTCAATAATGCGGTGAAGTTCACCGACTACGGCCGCGTGGTATTGCGGGTAAAGGTACTTGGCCGTGACGGTGAACGCTCCAGCCTGTTGTGGCAGGTCTCGGACACCGGCAAAGGCATCGCCCAGGAAGACCAGGCGATGATTTTCGAGCCGTTCTACCAGAGTGAAGGCAACACCAATGTGGTCGCCGGCACCGGCCTGGGCCTGCCGATCTGTCAACGCCTGACCGAATTGATGAACGGCAACATCCGCATGGTCAGCGAGCTGGGCCTGGGCAGCAGTTTCAGCCTGATCCTGCCGCTGGAAGAAGCGCCGACCACGCCGATGACCGCGCTGTTGGCCGAGACCATCTATGTAGCGTCGCCCATCCCGGAACTGGCCAACTCCGTCAGCGGCTGGCTGCGCCGCTGGGGTGCCAGGGCCCAGGCCGGCCTGCCGACGTTGCCGGACACGCATCTGCTGCTGCAAGTGCACCCCGGCAGCGTCGACCCATTGCTGGCGCCCGAATGGCCGGGGCCGGTGATTCACGTGAGCAGTAATGCCTGCACCGCCGTGGAAGCCGAGGCCGGCGCCTGGCACGTCAACCTCAACCACCTGGGTGCGATTCATCAGGCCGTGAGCCAGGCGCAAGGGCTGTGGGTGGCCCGTGCCGATGAGCAAACACGCCAGCGCGACCTGAACAAACTCAACCTGCACTTGCTGGTAGCCGAGGACAACATCATCAACCAGCTGATTTTGCGTGACCAACTCGAAGAACTCGGCTGCACCGTGGAGCTGGCGGCCGATGGTCAGGAAGCGTTGCAGCTGTACACCGCCGGTAGCTTCGACGTGGTGTTGACGGACGTGAACATGCCCCACATCAACGGCTATGAACTGGCACGCGAACTGCGCCGCCAAGGCTGCCCGTTGCCGATTATCGGGGCCACCGCCAACGCCATGCGCGGCGAGGCCGACCTGTGCCTGGCCGCCGGCATGAACCATTGCCTGGTCAAACCCTTTGCGTTGCGGGCTCTATTCAACTCCCTGGCGCCTTATGCACGGATCACCCATGAAGCCCCTTAGTATTTTGATTGTTGAGGACCATCCCCTGCAGCACATCTACCTGCAGCACTTGCTCAGTGAGTTGGGGGATTTCAGGCTGGAAACCGCCGAGGACGGCAAAGAAGCGCTGGAGCGTTTACGCCAGCGCGATTTCGACCTGGTACTGACCGACCTGCTGATGCCCGGCATGGACGGCGTGCAATTTATCCAGTGCCTGGCCAACTTGCGCAGCAAGCCGGCCCTGGCGATCATGAGCGCCGCCTCGCGGCGCATGCTGATGGCAGCCAGCCTGGTGGCGAAAAACCTCGATGTGGAAGTGATCGGGCTGATCTCCAAGCCCGTTAACGCCGAGGCCTTACGCAATCTGGTCGATCAGTTGAGGAACACGGTGCGCAAGCCCTCCCCCGAACTGCCCGAGCACATGGACATCGACCGCCATACGCTGGTGCAGGCCATGAGCAGCGGCCAGTTGCAGGCCTGGTTCCAACCAAAAAAATCCCTCGCCAACGGGCGCATCGTCGCCGCCGAAGCCCTGGTGCGCTGGATGCACCCCGAGCAAGGCGTGATGCTGCCGGCCGCGTTCCTGCCGGCGATCAAGGCCTTCGAGCTGGAAGAACGGCTGTTGTGGCTGGTACTCAAACAGGCGATTCACGCCCAGGAGCAGTGGCGCCAACGCGGCTATGAAATCCCGGTGGCGATCAACCTGCCCACCCATCTGCTCAACAGCCATGACCTGGCGGACCGCCTGCTGGAGTTTGTGCTGCACCACGACGGCATTCCCGGAATGATCTGCTTCGAGTTGATGGAATGCTCGGTGCCACAGGACATCAGCAACTTCTACGCCGGGGCCTGCCGCTTGCGCATCAAAGGCTTCGGCTTGTCCCAGGATGATTTTGGCAAGGGCTACAGCTCATACCTCAACCTCGTCTCAACGCCGTTTACCGAACTGAAGATCGACCAGGCATTGGTGCAGGGCAGCCATGACAACGAAGGCATCGCCCAGGCGCTGGCGAGCATCATCGCGCTGGGCCGCAAGCTCGGCCTGACAGTGGTCGCCGAAGGTGTGGAAACGCCAGCGCAATTGGCGCTGCTGCGCAAAATCGACTGCAATCAGGTGCAGGGTTTCCTGATCTCCCACGCGGTGTCTTCGGACCAATTTCAGCAACTACTGAACAATGATGGCCCCGCGACATCTCACTAGCTGGAGGCCCCGGATTATTTGCCCTTTATAAAGCGCAAGCTCCATCCAGTGCCGATTTGTCCTGCGCCTGCGGAAACCCCTGATGAAGCACAACAACGCGATACTCGAAGCCTTTACCCGCAGCTCCGTACGCTTGAACAAAGGCCTGATGGTGCTGATTGGAATCGCGTTGCTGCTGCTCCTCACCAACTACTGGTCATTGCAACGCGGGATCGAAACCCGTTATGGCGCAACGCGCTTTCATTTTGCCCGGCTAATGGAAAACCTCAGCGAGCAGCAAACCTATCTCAAGAGCTTGACGCACCCAGGCATCCAGGCCGAATTGCTGCGGGCAACCAGCGTGCAGGTCAGCCTCAAGAGCCGAATGGTCGAGAACCGCCGCACGTTATATGAAGGCCAGAAGTACTCGTTTTCGGTACCGTTCGACGTCAAGTTCGATGAGCAGCAGGTCGGCGTAGCTGCCCGGCCACCGATTTTTGCCCTGGGCGCACACCTGACCAGCTACTACAGCGCCTTCTGGTCTTCGTCACCGTACGAGGCACCGCAAACTTTTCTGTTCAATCGCCAGACCCACTACACCATCACCATTCCCTCCGTGGGCTATCAGCGTCGCGAAAGCACTGAAGAGACCGGCAACCAGGTGGCGCTGGTCAATGCTGTGCAGCAAAGCCTTGCGCAGACGCCACAGGTACTGGAGCAGGATTGGGTGTACTGGAAAGCAGGGCCGGAGCCCGAGCACTTGCTGGCCTACATTGGCCTGTCACTCGACGGCCAGGGCCAGACGGTGATCGGCACCCTGCTCGACCTGTCGCAGGTCGACGATGTGCAGCGCGCGCTGGATCACTCCGCGTTTGATCGCTTCACCTTGTTTGCGCCCGACGGCACCCGTTTGGTAGGGCCAGCCACCGAGCCGTCGCTCAGCAATGGCGTGCACTTCACGGCACATGGCTTTGAATTCAAGATTACCCAGGCTGGCGACCGGCCCTGGAGCGCAGTCTATGGCCTGAACTACTCGCACTTCTTCCACTCGGCCTTATGGCCATTGAGCACCCTGGCGCTGCTGCTGGTCAGCCTGATAACCCTGGGCTGGGCCGGCAGCCGCTGGTACCGGCGCCAGGTGATCAGTCCGGCGCGCCTGGCCCACGAACGCATCGCCGAAAGCGTGGCGTTCAGCCGCGTGATCATCGACACCGCGCCCACCGGCTTGTGCGTGGTGCGGCGCAGCGACGGCAAGGTGCTGATCGAAAACCAGCGCGCCCAGCAGTGGCCGGGCACCGCACGTCTGGTGGCGGCCATGGCCGGTCAACACGACGGCGTCGAGAACGGCGAAAGCCACTTGGAGATCGAAGGCCGGCACCTGCAAATCGGCTTCGTGTCGACCCGTTATCAGGCCGAGGACGTGCGCCTGTATGCCTTCAACGACATCACCCGGCACATCGAAGACGCCCAGGCGCTGGAAGAGGCACGTCACGCCGCCGATACCGCCAACGAGGCCAAGACGTTGTTCCTGGCGACCATGAGCCATGAGATCCGCACCCCGTTGTATGGCGTGCTTGGCACCCTGGAATTGCTCGGCCTGACCGATCTGGATCCGCATCAGAAGACTTACCTGCACACCATTCAACGTTCGTCCGCCACGCTGTTCCAGCTGATCAGCGATGTGCTGGATGTGTCGAAGATCGAGTCCGGGCAAATGGCAATAGAAGCCGTGGACTTCTGCCCGCTGGACATGCTCGAAGACACCTTGCATACCTACGCCGCTTTCGCCCAGCGCAAGGGTCTGCAACTCTACAGTTGCATTGACCCGCAGTTACCGGACTGCCTGATGGGCGACCCGATGCGCATTCGCCAGATCCTCAATAACCTGGTGAGCAATGCGATCAAGTTCACCGACATCGGGCGCGTGGTGATTCGTGCCCGGGTGATGGCGCTGGACGCCGAGCATGTCGACCTGGAATGGCAAGTCACCGACTCCGGCGTCGGCATTCCCGAAGCGCAGCAGGCCAAGCTGTTCGACCTGTTTTACCAGGCGCCGGACACCGCCAGCGAAGGCGGCGCCGGGCTGGGACTGCCCATTTGCCGCTGGCTGGCGCAGATGATGGACGGTGAGATCCGGGTGGTCAGCGAGCCGGGGCTGGGCAGCAGCTTTACCCTGAAAATGCGCCTGCCGCTGTGCTGCGGCACGCTGACCAACCTGCCGCTGATCGAACCCAGCCCGACGCCGGTGTACGTGCAGGCGCCGGTGCGCGAACTGGCGCAGTCGATGAGTGACTGGCTCAATCGGCTAGGCATCGCAGCGGCCTTGGCGGCGACCACCCAGGAAAAAGACAGCCGCCACGCGGTGCTGGTGGACCTGCTGCCCAGCGAGCCCGCCAAGCCATGGGGCGGCCAACGCGTGCTGTGCCTGCCGGGCGCACACAGCCCGCCGCTGCACACGGCGCAAGGTTGGGTGGTCGACCTGCACGATGTGCGCAGCATCGCCAGCACCGTGTCCCTGGCGCAGCACGGCAAGCATGAGCAACCCGCAGCGGCCCGGCCACAAAGCATCGGGCAGTTGGGCTTGCGCATCCTGGTGGCCGAGGACAACCCGGTCAACCAGGCGATCATCAAGGAACAGCTCGAAGCGCTCGGCTGTTCGGTGAGCCTGGCCGCCAATGGCGAGCAGGCGCTGCAACAGTGGCAACCCCAGGCATTTGACCTGGTGCTGACCGACGTGAATATGCCGTTGATGAATGGCTATGAACTGGCCAGGACCTTGCGTGAGCATGACCCGCACCTGCCGATTATCGGCGTGACCGCCAACGCCATGCGCGAGGAAGGCGTGCGCTGCCTGGCGGTGGGCATGAACGCCTGGATCGTCAAGCCGTTAAGCCTGCAAACCCTGCGCGGGCAGTTGATCAAGCTGTGCAAGGTCAAGCCGGCGCCGGAGCCTGCCACTGCGTCCTGCGACGACAGCGTGCAGCTGTCGGACAAGATGCGCCCGCTGTTCATCAGCAGCGTGCAGCAGGACTTGCAGCGTATCGATACCGCCCTGACGCAACGTGATGCCCACGGCCTGGGCCAATTGCTGCATTCGGTCGCCGGCGCCCTGGGCGCAGTCCAGGCGCTGAACCTGGCCCAAGCGTGCATCGAACTGGAAAGCGCACTTAACCGCGGCAGCCTCGACACGGCACTTGAACTCAAGGTGAAGGCGGTGATGCAGCGTCTGTCGGCCGTTCTGGAAACTCTCCAGCCCGGGCACTCTTCACTCACTTGAACTGGCACTACGGACGGCCCTTTATGAAAAAATTCAACGTGGTAATCGCGGACGATCACCCGATCGTATTGCTGGGTGTTCGCGAGTTGGTAGAGCGCGACACACGCTTCCAGGTGGTCGGCGAGGCCGTGTGCTCGGCCGGCCTGATCGCGCTGTTGCAGCACCAGGGCGCCGACATAGTGATCACCGACTACAACATGCCGGGCGACTCGCCCTACGGCGACGGCCTCAAATTGGTGGAGTACCTCAAGCGGCATTTTCCGCAGGTGCAGATCCTGATCCTGACGATGATTTCCAATCACTTGATCCTCACCCGCCTGCAAGAGCTGGGTGTGGTCGGCATCATCCAGAAAAGCCAGTTGCACACCGAGATTCAATTGGCACTCAAGGCGATCGCCCAGCAGAGCGCCTATCGCAGCCTGGAACCGCCAAAAACCTCGGTGATCGAGACCCTTACGGCTATTGACGAGCGCTTTACCAGTTTGTCGCCCAAAGAGTTCGAGATCCTGCGCTTATTTATTTCCGGCATGAGCGTCAGTGATATTGCGCGCAGCCAGAACCGCAGTTCAAAGACCATCAGCGCGCAAAAGATCTCGGCCATGCGCAAACTTGAAGTGAGCAGTGACCAGGACCTGCTCGCTTATTGCCTGGCACGTAACATTTTCAACTAACCGACAACTAGCAAGCCATTTAAAACAATGGCTTCGCCCTTTATTTTCTGAGTATTCACACGCCCTTTCACCGCTCTAAACCGTCCGTTTCCTGACTTATAAGAATCGTCTTATTCGCTCGCTTGCCCTCGCCGCTTATTCTCCTCTCGCAGTTCAACAACAGCATTTTCCAACTAACACTAACGGACATCATCATGAAGAAGTTTTCCCTGGCTGTTATCGCCTCGGCCATTATCGCCGCTTCCGGCAGTGCATTTGCCGTCGACCCGGCACCGACGCCGACCCTGGGCGGCAGCGGTAAAATCACCTTCACCGGCGTGATCAACAACGATGCCTGCTCGGTCGACGGCGCCAACTCCGACCGCACCATTTCGGTGGACATGGGCAACGTGTCGATCAAGGACATGGGCACCGCCGAAAACCCAACCGCAGGCCGTGTCACCGCCAAAGACTTCAACCTGAACGTCAACTGCAACCAGGGCACCAAAGTCGCGATGATCTTTGACGCCAACAACGGCGGTTCGGGCCTGGTCACCGGCAAAAAAGTCCTGGCCCTGAACCCGGGTTCGGCCACTGCACAGAACGTCGGTATCGCCCTGCTCGACAGCAAAGGCAGCCTGATCGACCTCAGCTCTTCCAGCACCGCGCGCATCGAAAGCACCATGCACGGCGCCGGCACTACTGGCGGCGACGCAACCCTGAGCTTCGCGGCCGCCTACGTCACCACCGCAGCCGCCGGTTCGTCCACCGCCGGTCGCGGTGATGCCACCCTGCCGTTCATCCTGCAATACGAATAACTCGGCGCCCCCGGCACCGAACGCGCGAGGCCCTGCGGCCTCGCCATTGTCTTTTGATTACACCGGATAACCCTCATGCCGCCTCGTTCTATCGCCGCATGCTTGGGGCTACTGGGCTTGCTTATGGCTGCCCAGGCCGCCGCCAGCATTTCATTAAATGCCACCCGCATCGTGTTTGATGGCGACCACAAGGAAGCCAATATCACCGTGCGCAACGGCAACCAGGATGTGTTGATTCAATCCTGGGTCGACATGAACGACGCCAGCGCCAGCCGCGCGCCGTTTGCCGTCACCCCGCCATTGGCGCGGGTATTCGCCAAGGAACAACAATTGCTGCGCATTCTGTACGAAGGCAAAGGCATGCCCACGGACCGCGAGTCGGTGGTGTGGCTCAACGTGCAGGAAATCCCCAAGGCCAGCGCCGCCGAGAACACCTTGCAGTTGGCCATCCGCCAGCGCATCAAGATTTTCTACCGCCCTGCCGGCCTTACCGGCAGCGCGCTGCAAGCGCCTGCGCAACTTGAATGGACACTTGCCAAACACGGCGGCCAGACCCTGCTGCAGGTGAAAAACCCGACGCTGTATCACGTGTCCATGGCCGACATCAAAGTACAGTCGGTGCTGGCCAGCGACTCCACCATGATTGCGCCTGACGAGCAAAAACAGTTCCCGATCGCAGCAGCCATCGCCAACGGCCCGGTGCAACTGTCGTTTTCCAGCATCAATGACTATGGCGCGCAAAACCACTACAGCGCGCCCCTGTCGAGCGGCGCTGCGCTACCTGCGCACGCGACTGAATCGCGCCTCAAACCCTAAGTAGCTTCTCTAACCCACAGGCTCACTTCGCGTGCGTGTTTGCGTGCCCGGCTGTCCGTCAATCAGGGATGTCATAGGTCTTCGCATGTCTTTTCTTTCCAGCAACAGGCCCGCACGTGGCGTACTGAAGTTGAAGACGCTGTCGCTCGCGATGGCTGCCAGCCTGCCGACCTGGGCGGTGGCCGATGACGCAGCGCAAAGCTTCAACACCACGTTCCTGCAGGGCTCGCAGTCGCCAGTCGATTTGCAGCAACTACTCTCAGCCAACAGCGTGCTGCCGGGCAATTACCGGGTCGACCTGTACAGCAACGAAGTGCTGGTGGGCCGGCGTGATATCGACTTCAAACGCAACCCGAACAACGGCCGGGTCGAAGCCTGCCTGACCCTCGACCTGCTCAAGCAATTGGGCGTCGACATGGGCCGGTTGCAGGCCGAAGGCAAACTCGACCCGCAACAACCGCAAGAGTGTTATGCCCTCGCGGACATGATCGAAGACGCCAGCGTGCGTTACGACAGCAGCCGCCTGCGCCTGTTGGCAAGTATTCCGCAAGTGGCCATGCAGCGCGGCTTGCGCGGGTATGTCGACCCAGAGTTGTGGGACGACGGCGTGCCGGCCGCGTTCATCAACTACCAGCTCAACAGCAGCCGCACCGCCGGCGACTATAAAACCCGCATCGCCAATAACCTCGGGCTGCGCAACGGCATCAACCTGGGCGCCTGGCGCCTGCGCAACGAATCGAACATGAGCAGCGGCACCGACCGCTCGAACACCTTCACCAGTAACCGCACCTACGTGCAGCACGACGTGACCGCGATCAAGGGCCAGTTCAGCGCCGGTGAGATTTTCTCCGACACCGACCTGTTCGACAGTGTGCGCTATCGCGGCCTCAAACTGGCCTCCGACGACGGCATGCGCGCCGACAGCGAGCGCGGCTACGCGCCGGTGATTCGTGGCGTGGCGCAGACCAACGCGACCGTAGAGATCCGCCAGAACGACTACATCCTCTACACCGCCAACGTCGCGCCCGGCCCGTTCGAGATCAACGACATCTACCCCAGCGGCTCCAACGGCGACTTGCAAATCACCGTGATCGAAGCCGACGGCAGCCGGCGGGTGACGATGCAGGCGTTTTCCAGTTTGCCGATCATGGTGCGTGAAGGCCAGGTCAAGTACAGCCTCTCGGCGGGCACGTTCAAGAGCAATGCCGACGGCCTGGGGAGCCCACGCTTTCTCAGCGGCACGCTGGCATATGGCTTGACCAGCAACCTCAGCGGCATCGTCGGCCTGCAAGCCAGCGAGGACTACAGCGCGCTGTCGATCGGCGCTGGCAGGAACACTGCGTTCGGCGCCTTCTCCCTGGATACCACGCACTCGTCCAGCAAAGCGCGCGGGCAAACCCATCAGGGCAGCAGCGTGCGGGCGTTGTACGCGAAGACCTTTGCCGGCACCGACACCAACTTCACCCTGGCCGCCTACCGTTACTCCACCGAAGGCTACCGCACCCTCACCGACCACGTGGAAGACAACAGTGAAGACGTGCGCGTGCGCACCGGCCACTCGAAAACCCGTACCGACCTGACCATCAACCAGAGCCTGGGGCGTAACAGCCAGTTCGGCAGCCTGTACGTCAATGCCAGTGACCAGCGCTACTGGAACCGTGGCGGTTCGCGCAGTTTGTCTGCCGGTTACACCGGTAACTGGGGCGACCTGAGCTACAACCTTGGCGTGACGCGCACCCAGCAAATCGTCACCTATGGCGAGCCCAGCAGCGACACCCAAGTGAACCTGTCCGTCTCATTCCCACTGGGCAGCCAGGCTCGTGCGCCGCGAGCCTTTGTCACTACCAGCCATCAGCGCGGCGACACCACCACGCAAGCGGGTATCAACGGTTACGTCGCCGATACCAGTGACACCTTCTATTCGGTGCAGGCGGGCCATAGCGATACCAGCGGCGACTCCGGCTCGGTGAATATCAACAGCCGCACCTCTATGGCGGATGTGAGCCTGGGTTACAGCCAGGGTCAGGGCTACAACTCGCAGAACCTCAACCTCGCCGGCTCCGTGGTGGCGCACGCAGGTGGCGTCAACCTGGGGCAGACCGTCAGCGAAACCTTCGCCCTGGCTGAAGTGCCGGGTATCTCGGGGGCTAAAATCGGCAGCTACAGCGGCGTCGAGACCGGCTACAACGGCTATGCGGTGATCCCCACGGCGCAACCTTACCGGGTGAACTGGATCAGCCTGGACACCCGCGACCTGGGCGGCGATGTGGAAATCACCAACGCCACCCAGCAACTGGTGCCGCGCCGTGGCGCTATTGTAGTTGCGCGTTACAGCGGCACCACCGGGCGACGGGTGTTGTTCGAGTTGTTTGATGCGCAGCACAAGCCGTTGTCGTTCGGGGCTTCGCTGGAAGACTCGGCGGGTAAGCAACTGGCGATTGCAGATCCGAACGGGAATGCGCTGGCGCTGGTGGAGCAGGATCAGGGCACGCTGATCATCAAGTGGGGCGAGCAGCGCTGCAGTGCAAGCTATGCGCTACCGCCGCAGAACAAGGCGTTGAACTATGAGCGGCAGGCGTTGGTGTGTGGGCCTTGAGGGGTGGTGGCTCGTCTGCTTTTCTGTGGGAGCTGGCTTGCCTGCGATGGCATCAACTCGGTGTGCCTGATACACCGAGTTGATGCCATCGCAGGCAAGCCAGCTCCCACAGTTGACCGAGTATGGCTCTGCTGCTGACGTTGCTCTGGCCCTTACATCAACAAACCAGCTCCCACATTCGGGATTGATGTATAGCCTGATTAGGCTAAGGTGCTGCCCACACGCGTCCACCGCCGAGGCATCCCATGCGCCACCTGATTTTCGCCAGTGTCTGCCTGCTGACCACCGCCCTGACCGGCTGCCAGCAGACCCCGCCGGCCAACGACCAACTCGACGCCGTGCTCTGGACCCAGACCTCCATCGAACACGAGCTGATCTACCGCCAGCTGTTCGCCAACGCCACCCGCCAACTCGACGTGGCCCTGGCCGACCCGACCTGGGATGCCCTGCCCTTTCCACCCCGCAACCTGAACGGCTTGCCTCCAGCGGTGGTGGTTGATATCGACGAAACCCTGCTGGACAACGTGCCGCTGAACGCGCGCGATATCATCAATAATCAAATCTATTCCTACGATCGCTGGAACACCTGGGTCGACCAGGCCAAGGCCCAGGCATTGCCGGGCGCAGTGGCTTTCCTGCACGCCGCCGAGCAAAAAGGCATCAAGGTTTACTACCTCACCAACCGCGAACACAGCCAGGTCGCGGCCACCGTCGCCAACCTGCGCCTGCGCGGGTTTCCGGTGGCCAGCGACACGCAGGTCCTGGCCGCCAGCACGCCCATCGGCCATTGCGAAAGCGCCGGCTACGGCAAGACATGTCGCCGTCAGTGGGTCGCCAGCCATGCCCGCGTATTGCTGATGGCCGGGGACTCGCTGGGTGATTTCGTGCAGGCCGAACACAACACCCTTGCCGCCCAACGCAAAGCGGTGGAACCCTATGTGAGCTGGCTGGGGCAACGCTGGTTCCTGCTGCCGAACCCGAGTTACGGCAACTGGTACAGCGCGCCGTATGGGGATGATGAGAAGTTGCCGTTTGAACAAAAACGCAGGCTCAAACAGCAGGCATTGCAGTTGGAACAATAAGAGGCTGGCTGGTGCTCAGGCTTTGATGTTCTGCCGAATGTTCCAGCCAAACTTCACTGGCCCGCCGTCCTTGGTACCGTCGACCTTCTGCGGCTGGTAGCTGACGTCGACGCTGGCGAAATTGAGAGCGACGCTGTCATGCACGACGTCGGTGTTGCTTTCAGCATTCGTGCTGTAGGACACCACCATGACTTCCTTCAGGGTAATCACCAGATACTCCACCGGGCTCGCACCGCCGGCCTTGCGTACCACCAACCTGGCCTCGGGGTAATGCTTGCCGCTGGCGCAGGCCATCATCAGGTTGGGGCTGGACTTATCCAGTGGTTTTGTCAGGTTCAGGTTGGCGATATTGACCTTGCCCGCACCGCCGCCCGTACCGCTGTGCATCGAACCCGACTGCGACATGCCCCACGCCCATTGGGTGATGTCGATCTCGTCGCGATGGGCCTGGTCCCTTGATTCACCCTTGATATCACCCAGCTTCAAAAACATATCGACTGCCATGTTTGCTCCCTGCCTTGGTATACGTCGGTAGTGACGTGGGGCGCACTTTTCCTCAGCCACCGCGGTGCACGCAAGACGCTAACGCCGGTTAGAGACGCACCCGACGTTAAATGGCGAACCTTCCGACATTCAGCGGCACCGCCTCATCTTTACGCTCTCGACTCCCGCAATAACAGGAGTTAAGGATGACGGCTTCCCTGCTCAAAGATGGATTCCCTTCGGCCCACCGCACCACGCGTCAGCGGATTGAAAGCAGTATTGATCTGCGCAAGTTGTTCTTCACCATCGATAGCGACCCGGCGCTGATTGGCGCGGGGGTGGTGTATATCGATGACATGTTTAACGTGGTGGTACTGCGTGAGTTTCAGGCGATTTGCAGTGTGCGACCGATCAAGGTCGTGCTGCGTGAGGCGCCCAAGTATGTGGGGCCGGTGGAGTTCAAGCGGATGTTGGAGCATGAGCCGCGCGAGTCGGAATGGGTGGCTGAAGCGCTTGGCACGGCGGTGACCTGTACGGGGGCGATTCTGAGTTGGGTAGTCATTACCAGTGGCGTGATGTTGATGCCCTTTACGGCGGGGACGAGCGCGGTAATTACGTTTATCGGCAAGGCTGCTCTGGCTGCCAGTATGACCCAATGCGCCATCGGGTTAGGTCGAACCAGTGTAGAAGCGTTTGCGCCCCAATACCTTGATCTTCTGGATAACGAAACCTGGTATCAGGCCGTTGTTACGACGCTGGATGCCATTGCATTACTTGGCGTCGCCACTTCTGCCTTGACCACAATCAAAACAATAAACACAGCAACAAGAGTCACTGGCAAACCTCTCAAACAAGTACTCAAAGGTCTGAACCGGCAAGAACGAGCGAGACTGAATGATGAATTGCTCAGGCTTCGTGATCCTCGATTAACCCTAAAAATCCTCAAGGTGAAACAAGCCACCGGCGTATTACCAAAACGAATCAGTGCCACAGAAATGCAACTTGCTACCGCCAATCACATAAAAGACACCTTGGCTGCAACCCTGGGTTTCGCGAGCAGCTCGATGCCAGGAAATATCAAGACGTGGGCTATTGGTATCTACGAGGAAGTCAGCCAGTGAGCAAGCATGTACCAAAAAAAGGTCTTAGCGGATCCGAAAAGGATGAAATATATGAAGATCGCAAAGCCCTGACCTCTGAGGATCGCGCTTACGCATACTTCTATTTTGAGAACCCACAAACGTTCAGGAGACGCTACGCGCTAGTGATTGGCGCCGATCTAATTACCGGCTGCTCCACGATTGCAATGACTGCCGTCTTACTGTTGCTGACCTTTCTCTCCAGACTTCCGGAAGACCTTGCAATTAAGATCTGTTTTCTCGGCAGCATCGCAGCAGGCCTTGTCCTGTTTTTTTCCAAGGCTCAGGTCAACTATGGGCATATCCGCGCGGTATGGATCAGTGTCGGTATTTACTTAATTTGCTTGCTGATATCCCTACCCGCAATTGCGTACCGCCCGCCGCTTTTTCTCTACGCTATGTCATTGCTTAGCCCACTGACCGGCCTGCTGATCCTCAACAGCAACCGCTGCCGCGAACTGCGCCACAAGATGGTCGAAATCCGCCTCAAGCGCGAAGACATCATCGCCACCCTGAAAAAACAGGGCCGCTGGAAATGGTGGTGAGCGCCCTGCCACCTGTATTCGCTCAACGCCCATCAAGCCACGTTCTGCAACCGCCACAACAACTGCTCGCCACTCATCGCCGGCGCATACACATACCCCTGGCCCACCCTGCAGCCCATCGCCAGCAATTGCCGCTGCTGCTCCTGGGTTTCGATGCCTTCCACCACCACGCTCATGCCCAGGCTGTCGCCCAGCGCCAGGGTGCTGTGGATCACCGCACGGCAACGTGGGTCGGTGGTCATGCCGCGCACAAACTCGGCATCCAGCTTGATCTCGTTGAACGGCAGCTGACACAGGCGTTGCAAGGATGAAAACCCGGCGCCGAAGTCATCCAGGGACAGGTTGCAACCGAGCATGCGCAAACGCATCAGGCACGCCAGGCTGCTCGCCGAGGCTTCCAGCATGCCGCTTTCGGTCAGCTCGAAAGTCACGCTGGAGCGCGGTGCCTTGAACGGCGCCATGACGTCCTTGATCTTCCTGCCCAACCCACCCTGAGCCAATTGCTTGGCGTGCAGATTGAACGCCAGGTTCAAGGTCATGCCGCTTGCCCTGACGTGTTGTTGCAGGGTCAAGGCCTGGTGCATCTGCGCAAACAACAATGGGTCGAGCAGCCCGCAACGCTCCAGCACCGGCATGAAGGCCATTGCCGGTAACAGACCGTAAAGCGGGTGCTGCCAGCGGCTCAACACTTCCACGCCGATCATCTCGTTGGTCCACAGGCTGAATTTGGGCTGGTAGTACGCGTGCAGCTGGCCGGCAGCTAATGCGTCGCATACTTGCGCCTGAGTAAACAATGGCAACGCAGGTGAAACCGCAGGCACGATCCCCCCAACAGGCTGATGACGATGCAATACCTCTTCGAGCTGATTGAGGGTCGCCAGCTTTTCGACATGGCCAAGCAAACACACGCCGAGCAGGCTGGTGAACTGTTGCAGGGCTTGGCTGATCCCGGTCGGCTGATGGCCGCTGACAATCACGCCATGCAGCCACCCTTGTTGCGCGGCATGTTGCAAAAACTCCAGCCCATCCATGCCGGACATGGACAAGTCGCACAGTACGACATCCACCCCGTGAACGCTTTCCAGGAGGGCCAAGGCTTCAGTGGCATGCGTCGCCTCGATCACCGCATGCCCCAACCGTTTGAACTGGCTCACGACGACGGCGCGCTGAAAGGCGTGCTCCTCAAGGATCAGGACGCGTAAAGGCTGGCTCGTCATTGGCGTGGGCTCGTGGGTGGTGGACCCAACGATTGTCTAAAACTGCCCGGAAAAAGCGCGGATGTTTAATCCTTTATGAACGTAGGATATTTCTCAAAATACTAACTCCCGGCCAAAGGCAGCGGATCGGTTCAACGCTATCCGCCGCCTCAGGGTTTGCTACACCGGCTTGCCCATCAACGGGTCACTGATGCTATGCGCCCCCGTCTCAACCCGCCCCGCCACACGGCGCACCCAGCCATGCTCATTACGCACGGTGAAGTCATACCAGCCACCGCTCGGCTGACGGGAGAATGTGCGTTGCTGCGAGCTGTGGCCAGCAATCTCCAGCAGCCATGGGCCTTGATGGGTGTAAGGGCAGCGCTTGATCGTCACCGAGGCTGGATGCTTGCTGGGGTTGATCACCGTCAGTTGAACGCTGTCCCCCTGGTAAGCCACTGACAGTTCGGGTTCGCGGCGTTGCAGATCACCCTTGAATGATCGGTGAAAGCCGTTCGGCCCCAATAGCCACAGGTCATAGCCGCCAGCCACTGGCCAGGTATCACTGAGGTGCTGTTCGGCGCCCACGGTGTAGCGCCGCGGGATGTCTTCCAGGTGCAGTCGGTCGTAGACGTGGAAGACCGCGCCCTGTTCGCCATGGTTGAAGAAGTTCAACGTCAGCTCACCGGCGCGACGATCAACGTCACCTTCGACGTTCAACTGGTATGGCAACGCACGGGATGGTCGAGCCATGCGCGCCTGATGCGGCGCCTGTTGCCGACCTTCAGCAGGCACCACAACCTGGGCCAGTTGTTCCTGGCGCTGGCGCAGCAAATCCGCCGCCCGGCGGGTGGTTTCATGCAGTGGCGGCAACAACTCGGTGTTGGGGTTGACGAAGTTGAACGCCGAGGTGAGGTCGCCGCATACGGCGCGGCGCCAGGCGCTGATATTGGGCTCGCGCACCTGGAAGCGCTTCTCCAGAAATTGCAGCACCGAGGTGTGATCGAACGCCTGGGAGTTGACCCAACCGCCGCGGCTCCAGGGCGACAGCACCAGCATCGGCACCCGTGGGCCAGGGCCGTAAACACCACCGTCAGGCGCAGGCTGTTGCGTGGTGCCGGGCGGCGCCGGGTGCGTGAAGATTTCGCTGTCGAACTTGACCGTGGATTTGCCGGCAAAGCTGCCATCGGCACGCTTGGACGGGGCTGACGGTGAAGGGACGTGGTCGAAGAAACCGTCGTTTTCATCGTAGTTGACCAGCAATACAGTCTTGCTCCAAACCTGCGGGTTTTCAGTCAGCGACTTGAGAATCTCCTGGGTGAACCAGCCACCCTGCACCGGGCTGGAAGGCCCAGGATGTTCGGAGTAATTGGCCGGGGCGACCAGCCAGCTCACCTGAGGCAAGCGGCCGTTTTTTATGTCATCGCGAAAGCCCTGGATGATCGCTTCCAGGTCACTGCCGTTTGCCGATGGCAGTGTGTTGCCGTTGCCTTTGTACAACGGCACACGGGCGTTGAGTTGATCGCTGTAGGGCACAAAGGCCTTGAAGTCTTTCGGTGGTTCCGCCGGGTTGCCGGCCGCAACGCTGGCGGCGCGGTACTGGCGAAAACCAGCCAGCGGGTTGTCGCCAAAGTTATCCGGCAAGAACTGGTAGACCTTCCAACTCACGCCCGCCTCTTCCAGGCGCTCAGGGTAGGTTTTCCAGGTGTAACCCACGCTCACTGCGCCAGGGCCGTCCCATTCATTGACCACCGCAGCCACATTGGCGCCGGTCGGGCCGTTGGTGCCGGTCCAATGGAACAGCCGGTTCGGGTTGGTGCCGGCGTGCACCGAACAGTGGTAGGCATCGCACAGGGTAAAGGTGTTGGCCAACGCAAACTGGAACGGCAATTCCTGCTCGCGGTAATAGCCCATTGACGTGTTGGTCTTGTAGGTTGGCCAGGCATTCATGCGGCCGCTGCCCCAGGCGGCGTGTTCGTCAACCCAGGAATGTGGCGTGCCGTCGACACGCTGGGCATTGCCGCGTGAACTGTCCAAATGATAAGGCAATACGCGCCGCCCCTTGCCCTGTTGCTCCCAGACTTTGCGGCCGCCCGGCAGCGGAATGGTGAAGCGGTCGCTGAAACCACGTACGCCGGGCAAGGTGCCGAAGTAGTGGTCGAACGCGCGGTTTTCCTGCATCAGGATGACTACGTGTTCGACGTCCATGATCGTGCCGGTGCGGTTGTTGGCGGGGATCGCCAGCGCCTGGCGGATGGAGTCGGGTAGCAGGGTGTAGGCGGAGCCGATGGCGGCGGCCTTCAGCAGGGTGCGGCGGGTGAGAGTTGGCATGGCACTAATCAATCCCTGGGGTGCTTGAGATAAAAACGCTCAAGACAAAGTAGAGACTGCAAGCGACAAAAAGGTGACATGCGGTTACTGACAATCCGATGATCTGTTCACGGGCCTGCCACCAATGGTGGTGAGCAGCTTGTTGTGGCTAGTGGCTTATTGTGGCAAGCAGGCTTGTTGTGGCGAGCAGGCTTGCCCTGCGTTGGGCTGCGCAGCAGCCCCAGTAAAGGCACCGGGATTCTCCTGAAGGAACTCAGCGCCTGGTTTCAGGGCCGCTGCGCGCCCCAACGCAGGGCAAGCCTGCTCGCCACAACAAGCCACAGCAAGCAAGCTATCCACAACAGCGCATTCAATAGAGTCAGGCCGTTCTGGCCGCAATCGCCTCCACTTCCACCAGCGCCCCTGGCAACGGCAATGCCACCACCTGCAACGCCGTGCGCGCAGGCTTGTTCGGCTGCTCTGGCGTGGCGAAGAACTGCGTGTAACCACGCTGCAACCCGGCAAAGTCGAGCTTGCCGTCGGTCTCTTCGGCCCCCACCAGAAACACGCGCAATTGCACGATATCGCCCAGGTCCAGGTCTTGCTGCTGGAGGATCTTGCGCAGCTTGTTGAACACCGACACCGTCTGCACTTCGGTGTTGCCGTAAACCCCTGGCACGTTCGGGTCGGCCAGGTCGGGCAAGGTACCACTGACGAAAATCAGGCTGGCGGAGGCCGGTACGGTGACGGTTTGCGAGATGGGAAAATCGCCGACGCTGGTGCGTTGGATGCTGTCGCTCATGGTGATGCTCCTCAGGAGGCGGCGAGTGCCGCAATCTGTTGTTGTTGGGTAACGCGCTCGGCCAGCTGCGCGACCACATGCCGCGCCGAGTTGGCTGCCGACTCCTGCCAGATGCCCACACCGCTTTGCACCAGGCCGTCGCCGGCGAAGTACACGCGGCCGTGGGCCTGTTCCAGCAAGGCACTGGCGTCGGCCGGGAAGTGTTCGCGTTGCAGCCATGGGCCTTCGCTGTAGGGGATCTGTTCCCAGGACACCGCCAGCGGGTGGCGCAGGTGTTTTGAATAACCCGGATGCAGCAGTTCCACGGCTTCTTTGGACGTGGCGTACTGCTGGTCGAACGGCTTGGCGCCAAACACGTCGGCGCCCTCCCCGGTCACGTAGCCGGCCACCAACAAACCGTCGCGGGTGTTGAGGTCGTTGCTGGGGTACCACAGCAGGCGCGCCGGGTGTTCGATCCACGACAAGCCGCCGTAGGTGCGATAGTCGGTTTCCCAGAAGCGCGGCGATTGCCACGCCACTTTGGTCGCCTGATCACTGCGGGTGCTGAGCAAGGCGGCTTTGACCCGGTCGCTGAAGTCGGTGTCGAGTTTGGCCAACAGTGGCAACGGCAAGGTCGAGACCAGGTAATCGGCGCGCACCACCTGTTCGCGGCCGCTTAGCTGGTCGTGGTAGGTCACCGCCACGCCGTCTTCAAGCTGGCGGATCTGCCGCACCTGGGCGCCGAGTTGCACGTGCTCACGCACGCGCTGGTAGAAGGCGTCGGTGATGCGGTCCATGCCGCCGACGGGTTGGAACATGGTGGCGGAAAATTCCGGGAATTCGGTGTGCAATAACGCGCCCCACAACTCCGGATGCAGCAGCCGGTCCAGCGCCAGCGGGCTGCGGCTGGCGGGCAGCGCGCCGGGGTGGGCAGGCGACTCCAGGTGACCGGAGCGCAAGCTGCCTTCAAAGGCCAGTTCCTGCGACAGATCGCCATACACCTGCAAAAACGCCAGCAAGCGCGTGCGCTCTTCACTGCTCAACACATCATCGAGGGCATCGCGCTGCACGGCTTTGGCCAGCAAGCCGGACAAATGCCCGCGGGTGTCATTGATCGCCTGGCCGACGGTGAACGCCGGCTGTTGCAGGTCGGGCCGCACCTGGGCGCCGTGGCTGCTGTTGACCAGCACTTCCAACGGCACACCCAGCTCGCTGCAATAGTCGAGAAGCGTGCGGTGCTGGCTCGGAATCCTGGCGGGACCGGCGTTGAAATACAGGCCGTTATCAAACGCTACGGTTTGCGTGCGGCCGTCCTTGTAGTCCACGCGGTCGCCATTGCGCAGGGTCCAGGTGCGCCCGCCCACGCGGTTGCGGGCCTCCAGTATTTGTACGCTGAACCCGGCGCGGCTGAGTTCCAGGGCCGTCACCAACCCGGCAATCCCGGCGCCCAGCACCAGCACACGAGTGCCCTGCCCCAGGCCCGCGTTGAGTTTCAGCGGTTGCGGGCGGCGATGTGACGACGGCCCCAAACCCAATACCGCCAATGCATCCTTGACGGCCTTTTCGCCGCCTACAGCGGCGATGCTCGACAGCGCTTCACGGCGTGTCAGTCCCATGTCGATGCTCCTAGTCCGGCAGGCCCGGTGGGTTGATCAGCGAGGTGTCGACGCGCTCGATGTCCAGGCCCCAGCGTTGCAGCACCTGTTCGTATTGGCCGCCGGCAATCGCGCCTTGCAGGGCGGTGTGAATCGGCTGGATCAGGCCGTTGTCCTTGCGGGTGGTCACGGCGATATCGGCCTTCAACGGCCAGCCGCCGTTCACCGTACCCACCCGCTTGATGCCACCGGTGACCGCCGCCGAATAGGCATACACCGAGTTAGGCCCGAACAGCGCATCGCTGCGACCGGACTGCACCGCCAGTTGCGCGGCGGCCTGGTCGTCGATGTATTGCAGGAGCGCAGGCTTGATACCGGCCTTTTCATTGGCCTCGTTCCAGGCCAGCAAGACCTTTTCCTGGTTGGTGCCGGAGCCGACGATGATCTTCAGCCCGGCAATGTCGGCGGCCTGTTTGATCTCGGTGATTTTGTTGGTGCTCTTGACGTAAAAGCCGAGCACATCCTGGCGATAGGTGGCGAAGTCAAAACGCTTCTTGCGCGCCTCGGTCACGGTGACGTTGCTGATCACCGCGTCGTACTTGCCGGAGCTGACGCCCAGCGGCCAATCCTCCCAACTGGTCTGCACCACATTGAGTTGCAGGCCGAGGCTGTCGGCCACCAGCTGCGCGGTGTCGGCTTCGCTGCCAATGGTGGTCTTGTCGTCATTGGCCAACAGCGCCAGCGGCGGCCCGGCCACGCCGGACACGGCCACGGTGAATTTGCCGGGCTGGGCGAACTTGAAGCCCGGCGGGATCTGCGCAATCGCCGCTTCATTGCGCGGTACATGGATACGCACACGGTCGGGGCTGAAATCCACCTGTTGCACGGCGAACGCGGTTTGCGCAGCACCGACGGCAAGCGTCAGCAGGGCCACGCGGGCAGTATTGATGAACATGGGCAGTCACTCCTTGAACTAAAGCACCTTGCCCAGAAAGGCCACGGTGCGGGGATGTCGGGGTTGGCGAAACATCTGTTCGGGCGGGCCTTCTTCGATCAGTTGGCCGTCACACAGGAACACCACGTGGTCGGCCACTTCGCGGGCAAACCCGATTTCGTGGGTGACGATCACCAGGGTCACACCCAGTTGGGTCAGGCCTTTGATCACGTCGAGCACTTCGCCCACCAGCTCCGGGTCGAGGGCTGAGGTGGGTTCATCGAACAGCAGCACTTTGGGATCCAGCGCCAGGGCGCGGGCGATAGCCACACGCTGTTGCTGGCCACCGGAGAGCTGGCGTGGGTAGGCATCGACTTTGTCGGCCAGGCCGACCTTGGCCAGCAGCTCGCAGGCCTTGGCCTGCGCCTCGGCCTTGCTCCAGCGCTTGTGGGCCAGCGGTGCTTCGGCGACGTTTTCCCAGGCGGTGAGGTGCGGGAACAGGTTGAAGTTCTGGAACACAAAACCCACGTCAATGCGGCGCTTGAGAATCTCGCGTTCTTTTAATTCGTAGAGCAGGTCACCCTTGCGCCGATAGCCGACGTATTCACCGTCGATGGTGATGTGCCCGCTGTCGATTTTTTCCAGGTGATTGATGGTGCGCAGCAAGGTGGATTTGCCCGAGCCGGACGGCCCGAGAATCACCGTGACCTTGCCTGGGTCGATGGTCAGGTCGATGTCTTTCAACACCTGCTGGTTGCCAAAGCGCTTGCCCACGCCCTGGATCTGAATGCGCCCGGCGCGTGCTTCAGCCATGGGTTTTCTCCTTGAGCCAGCCGCGCAGGCGTTGCAGCGGTGTGGGCGGCAGTACCCGCGCCGTACCGCGCGCAAAGTGGCGCTCGACGTAGTACTGGGCGCTGGTCAGCACCGTGGTGATGATCAGGTACCACACGGTCGCCACCACCAGCAGCGGGATCACCGCCTGGGTGCGGTTGTAGATGACCTGCACGGTGTAGAACAGCTCCGGCAAGGCCAGCACGTAGACGATGGACGTGCCCTTGACCAGGCCGATGATTTCGTTGAAACCCGACGGCAAAATCGAGCGCAGCGCCTGGGGCAGGATGATGCGAAAAATCCGTCGCGAAGCCGGCAAACCGAGGGCCGCCGCCGCTTCATGCTGGCCGGCATCCACGCCAATCAAACCGCCACGAATGATCTCCGCTGCGTAGGCGGCTTGCATCAGGCTCAGGCCCAACACCGCCACGGTGAATTGGCTGAGCACATCCACGGTCGACCACTCGGCGAACACCACGCGGGTGAACGGCACCCCGAGCACGATGTGGTCATACAGGTAGGCAAAGTTGTAGAGGATGATCAGCACCAGCAGCGCCGGCATCGAGCGGAAAAACCAGATATAGCCCCAGGCCAACGCCGCCAGCAATGGCGAGCCCGACAGCCGTGCCAGCGCCAATGCAGTGCCGAAGAGGATGCTGAACACGGTACTGAGCAGCGTCAGCAGCAGCGTCTGGCCGAGGCCGCGCAGCACCGAGGCGGAAAAGAACCACTGGCCGAACACGCCCCACTCCCAACGCGGGTTGGTGGCCAGTGAATGCACGATGGCGAGCAGCACCAGCGCAGCGAAGATCGACCCGGCCCAGCGCCACGGGTGGCGGGCGGGAACCACTTGCAGGGCCTTGATGGGCGTTGCAACGCGGCGCTGGCGAACCGGGCTGACGTCTTCGATCAGGTCATAGGATTTGGCGACAATGGGCATGTTCTATTCCTCGCGGGTTGCGGCCTTAGAAGGCGTAAGTCAGCCGGGTGTAGTAGTACCCGCCGGTAAAACCGTAGGGCGAATAAGTGCCGTAGCTGGCGAGCATGGTGCTGCTCGGCACGCCTTGTTTCTTGGGGTAAAGGTCGAACAGGTTCTTGGCGCCGACGGCGATGTTGAGGGCTTTGGTGAGGTTGTAGCCAAGGTCGAGGTCAGTGATCCAGCGGGCGTTGTAAACCCGGTCCAGGTCGCGATTGGCCGAGAAATTGACCTCTTTGTAGGCGCCGTAGCGGGTCAGGGCCAGGTTGAGGTTGAAGCGGTCGATGCTCCAGTCGCCGCCGAGGATGAGTTTGGTCTTGGGCTGCACATCGGTGATCAGGCCACGGGCCTGGCGGTCCATCAGGTCATAGGGCGTGCCGAGGATATCGGTGGACGCCTTGTAGTTGAGGATCTTGGTCTGGTTCCAGTTGAATGCGGCGGTCCACTTCAAGGCGCCGAACTGGCCGAGGTCCTGGTTGTAGTTGCTGACCAGATCCACGCCCTTGGTGCGGGTGTCGGCGCCGTTGATAAAGTACTGGCCGCCGGAGGTGGAGTTGATGCCGTTGCTTTGCAGTACCTGAGTGACTTCGGGGCCGAGCAAGGTGCCGGTCAGGGTGATGCGGTCGCGCAGGTTGATCACGTAGGCGTCGGCGGTGAAGTTCAGGCGGTCGGTGGGCGTAAGGGTGAAACCCAGGCTGAAGTTGGTCGAGCGCTCGGGCTTCAACTCTTGGGCGCCGAGGGCCTTGGCCGCCGCCGAACCCACCGGCAATACGCCGTAGTTGATCGACTGATACACGCCGTCGACCACGCCATAAGTGGTGGAGCGCGCACTGAACAGGCTATTCGCCAGGGACGGCGCGCGAAAGCCGTTACTGACGGTGGCGCGCACGGCAAATTGCGGGGTGAAATCGTAGCGTGTGGTCAGCTTGCCGCTGCGGGTGGCGCCGATGCCTTCGTTGTAATGCTCGTAGCGAAAGGCGGTGCCGATGTACCAGTCCGGCAGCGGGTTGAAGCCCACATCGACATAGCTGGCGAGGCTGTTGCGCGAGGCGCTGCTTTCTTCATCCGGCGAAATGCCGTTGGTGACCTGCGCCCCGGATGACGCGCAGTTGCCGGGCGCCACGCAGTAGCCGCCATTGGCATAAGACGCGTAGTCACCCGCCTGCACCTCATAGGTGTCGCGCCGATGTTCGAAGCCGTAGGACAGGTCCAACGGTTTTTGCAGGCCGACATCAAAGCCGCGCTTGAAGTCGAGGTTGGTGGTCAGCTCGGTGGAAATCCAGGTGCCAGAAGTGAAGCTGTTGGGCGTGTACTCGCCCAGCGACGGGTTCTGGTTGTGGGTGGTGCCCTGTTCCGCCTCGTTGCGCCCGTAGGTGGTGGACAAATCCCAGTCCCACGCGCCAACGGTGCCTTTGCCGCCGAACGCGGCCTGGAAATCGTCCTCGTCGATGTACCAGGTCGGCGTGTACCCGGCCGGGTAGCCATTCGGCCCGGTGGTGATGGTGTTGGTGATGGTCGGCAGCCGGTAGTTCTGCCCCTGCTCGGCCTTGCGCCGCGAGTAGGTGGTGAAGGAATACAGGCTGAGGCTGTCATCAATCGGCAGCTCGGCGTTGTAGCCCAGGGTCAGCAGATTGGTCTTGGGCGTGCCGTAACCGCCGTAGGTCGATCTGCCGGCCTGGTTGTAGGCTTGCTCATAGGTGTAGCCGTTGGCGCTGGCTTTGTTGTCGTCATTCTGGCTGCGCGCATCCAGGGCCAACTGCACAACGCCGCCGTTGCCGATTTCAAACCCCTTGTTGAGGCTTTGTTGCACGGTTTGCTTCTTGCCGTCGTAGCCCTGACCGACGTTGGTGACGGCGGTGCCGCTGGTATCAGCCTTGAGGATCACATTGATGACCCCGGCGATGGCATCCGAGCCGTACTGGGCGGCGGCGCCGTCGCGCAGCACTTCCACATGGTCGATGGCACTGATGGGGATCAAATCCAGGTCGGCCGGTGCCGCGCCGGTGTTGATGCCATTGATGTTCAGCGTGGCGCTGGTGTGGCGACGTTTGCCGTTGACCAGCACCAGCACTTCGGCAGCACTCAAGCCGCGCAGGTTGGGCGCACGGGCAATGCCGCTGGCGTCCCAGCCGGTTTTTTCAGGCAGGGTCAGCGACGGGATCACCGCGCTCAAGGCTTCCATCAAGCCAGGCTTACCGGTGCTTTGCAGTTGCCTGGCGCTGACCACATCGATCGGCACCGGGCTGCTGGTGACGGTGCGCTGCTCGGCGCCACGGTTGCCGGTGACCACCACGGTGGACAAGGTGCTGTCGTCCTGGGCGGATGCAGTGCCGGCCAACAGGGCCAGCGTGAGTGCGGCGGTGGGGGGTAAAACTTGCTTCATGACCACTCCAGGCTTTCCGAATCGCGAAGTCGGGCAGTCGCGCGGCGGGCGCGGTGCTCGTTTTTCAGGGTGTCGCTGCGATGGGGAACTAGGTGTGGAGTGAGCGAGGGTTTTGAATCGGCAACATACGTTGAACTCCCTTCCAACGATTCTGCCGCGGGGTCTTTACCCGGTTATGGCGCGCAGAATCTGAATCACGCTGGGTACCATCCGAGGTCAGGGGTAGGCTGTTGCGATCAAACATAACGGAATGGATTTTAAAAATATAATGCTATTTGGGTATAAGCTAATATTCTCTACTTTCATTATTAGCGAATAACTTTATTCATATAAATAATGTTTTCCTGCTGATCGTTCCCACGCTCCGCGTGGGAATGCCTCATGGGACGCTCCGCGTCCCGCCCTGCAACCTTGTGACGCGGAGCGTCACGGGCTGCATTCCCACGCGGAGCGTGGGAACGAGCATTAGTGCGTGAGAGCGAACAGGGTCAGGCGTGGATGCGAGTGCTTTTTTCCACCAGGCACATTGGCGTGCCGGCAACCGGCTCCTGCATGATCTGCACTTGCACGTCGAACACCTGGCGCATCAGCTCGGCGCTGATCACTTGGGCGGGCGGGCCGTCAGCCACCAGCTTGCCGGCGTGCATCACCGCCAAGTGGTCGGCGTAGCGGCAGGCCTGGTTGATGTCGTGCAGTACGGTGATAACGGTTTTGCCCTCGGCGGCCAGTTCGCCCATCAGGTCGAGCAGTTCCACCTGATGGCTGATGTCGAGGTAAGTGGTGGGTTCGTCGAGCAACACCACTGGCGCATTCTGTGCCAGCACCATGGCCAGCCAGGCGCGCTGGCGCTGGCCGCCGGACAAATCCGCCAACGCGCGGTCGCCCAGGCTGTCCAGCTCCAGGCGCTGCATGGCCTGGGTCACCTGGGCTTGATCGTTGCCGCTCAGGCGCCCCCACAACGAGTTATGCGGGCTGCGGCCGTAGGCGACCAACTGGCGCACGCTGACACCTTCCGGCACCGGCAATACCTGCGGTAAAAATGCGATCTGCCGCGCCAGTTGCCGAGCGGACAAGCTGGCGTAGGCGTGGCCATCCAGGGTCAACTCGCCCTGGGTCGGCTTGAGGATGCGCGCAAACGCCTTGAGCAAGGTGGATTTGCCGCAGCCGTTGGGGCCGATCAGCGCGGTGACGCGACCTGTCGGCGGTACGAACGAGAGGCCCTGCACAATGCGCGTGGCGCCATAGCCGATGTCGAGTTGGTGTGCCTGCAAAATACTCATGTCATCAACCCTTGAACCGTGCCAGCAACCAAAGAAAATACGGCGCACCAATCACCGCCGTAAGCACGCCCGCCGGGATTTCGCTGGGCGCAATCAACGTGCGTCCAAGCGTGTCGGCCAGCACCAGCAATAACGCGCCAATCAGCATCGCAGCCGGCAGCAGGTACTGGTGATGCCCACCCACCAGGCGCCGCGCCATGTGCGGTGCGACCAGGCCGATAAAACCAATCGGCCCGATCACGCCGACACCCAGGCTGGTGAGCACCACCGCGCAGGCCATCGCCCACCAGCGGGTACGGCCAAGCGCAGTGCCCAGGCTGTGGGCGGCCTCATCGCCGAGAGCAATGAGGTTCAGGGGTTTAGCCAGGCACAGGCCCAGCGGGATCAACAGCAGAAAAGGCAGCACCAGCGCCACATGGTGCCAATTGCGGCTCCACAAACTGCCCGTCAGCGCGAGCAACGCGGTGTTGATATCCAACGGATGGGACAGGATCAAAAACTCGGTGACGCTGGACAAGGTCACCGCAATCGCCACCCCCGACAGCGCAAAACGCACCCCGGAAAAACTCACGCCGGTGTTGTACAGCGCCAGCAGCAAGGCCCCACCGGCACCGCCCAGGCAGGCCACCAGTGGCAGCCAGGCAATCGGCAGGTGTGGCCAGCTGATGATCGCCACGGTCAGCGCCAGCCCGGCGCCCTGGGTCACGCCGAGAATTTCCGGCGAGGCCAGCGGGTTGCGGATCACGCCCTGCACAATCGCACCGGCCAGGCCGAAGGCGCAGCCGGCCAGAATGGCGATCAGGCTGCGTGGCAGGCGGTGGTTCCACACTTCAAAATCGAGGGCATCGTGGGCCAGCAGGCGCTCCAGCACGGTGGCAGGTTTGAGCCACACCGTACCGGCGCTGAGGCTCGCCAGCAACGCCACCAGCAGCAAGCCCAGCAGCAGCCATAAACGTAATCGTGGCCGAATCATAGGGTGCGCCTGGCAAGAAACAGGAAGAACGGTGCGCCGATCAAAGCAGTGACCACACCCGCCGGGGTTTCCACTGGAAAGGCCACCGCGCGACTGAGCAAGTCGGCGCCCAGCACGATCACCGCGCCCAACACCGCGCTGAGCGGAATCAGCCAGCGGTAGTCGTTACCGAGAAACTGGCGAATGATATTGGGCGCGATCAGCCCGACAAAGCCAATGGGGCCGACCGCGCACACGCTGGCGCCCACCAACAGCAAGCTGGCGACAAACACCTGCAAGCGCAGGCTGGCGATACCGACGCCCAACGAGCGCGCGGCGTCTTCGCCGAGGTTGATCAGGTTCAGGCGCGGCGCACACCACAGCGCCCACACGCCGCCGATCAGCGTGCACGGCCAGAGCAATTGCACCTGGGCCGCACCCACATTGGCCAGCGACCCGGCCAGCCAGTTCAGCACGCTTTGGGCCTGGGCCTCGACCAGAATCACCGTGAGCCGGGTCAAGGCCGCGCACAGCGCCGCAACCGCCACACCGGCCAATACCAACCGACCTTGCGCGGTGGTCGGCGACCACGCGCCGCCGAGGCTGAACACCGTGACCCAGGCCAGCGCGCCGCCCAGGCAGGTCATCAACAAGGCGCCCCCGGCAAAGGGCGGCGCAACCAAACCGGTGGAAAACAAGGCCAATCCCAATGCCGCGCCGGCCGTCACGCCAAACAATGAAGGCGATGCCAAGCGGTTGCGGGTGATGCCTTGCATCAGTGCACCGGCCAGCCCCAGACAGGCACCGACCAACGCCGCGCACAACGCACGCGGCACGCGCAGCTGCGCCACGATATAGGCCATATTGCCGCCAATGCTGCCCTGATGAACCAGGCCGTTCCAGGCATCCGTCGCAGTGATGGTGAACGGCGACCAGCTGTACAACGAGTACCAGAACAACACGGCACCCAGCAGCACAATGCCTGCCGCCGCGAAACTGCGCTGCACGGTTATTGGCTCAATACGGCTTTGCCGCCCTTGAGAATCGCCAGGGTGTCTTCAGCGATTTGCTCCGACGCCAATACACCTCGGTTACGCGCCCAACTGTCGCCATCGACCTCGGCCACTTGATGATTACGCACCGCACCGAGCACTTGCCACAACGGCTGCTTGCTCCAGGTGTCGACGATACTTGGGCGTCGATAGTGACCGACCAGCAACCAGCCAGGGTCAAGCGCGAGCAATTGTTCCAGGCTGACAAATTCAGTCGGCGCAGCCTTGGCGCGTACCGACGGCACTTTCAGGCCGATGGCTTGCAGCACGCTGCCGGCGTAGGAGTCAGGCCCGTGTACGGAAAAACTGTCTTCACGGGCAACCCCGAACAACACGCTGGCACCCGCCGGAATCTGCTTGGCAATGGCCTGCAAGTGTTCACGGTTCTGGGCGATGCGCGCGTGCATCTGCGCGCTTTTGCCCAGGGCCGTGCCGATCAGTTCGGCGGATTTAAGGCTGCCTTCGTAATCTTCTCCACGTGATGGCAGCAACAAGGTCGGCGCGATGCTCGCCAAGTCGCTGTACAACGCCTGATGACGATTGAGGTCGGCGACGATCAAGTCCGGCTTGAGCCGGGCGATTTCTTCGATGCTCGGTTGCGAACGCAAGCCCACCGACTTCCATTGGCCGATGGCCTGGCGCACACGCGGCAAGACGCGGTTGGCATCGCCATCGTCCGCAGCGCCGACCGGCGTAACGTCTATGGCGGCGAGACTGTCGAGAAAGGAAAACTCCAGCACCACCACGCGCTTGGGCGCATCCGGCAGGTGCACCGCGTGCTGGCCATCATTAAGGTCGATGGGCGCGGCGTTCAACACGCTGGAAGACAACGCCAGGAGGCAGGCGGCAAGGGTCGGGATGGAGCGCAACATTCGCATGACAAAGACCTCGGCGTTAAAACACCCCGGCTGGACGGGCCGGGGAAAACGGCGGGTACTATTCCATATTGAGGCGATGCAATCAAAAAACATTCTTATTAACGCGGCACGTCCGTGGTGTGGGCTGGCTTATGTGGTCAGGGCTATGTGGCAGTTGGCTTGTGTGGGAGCTGGCTTGCCTGCGATAGCATCGACCGGGTCTTACTGACAGACCGAGGTGCCTGTATCGCAGGCAAGCCAGCTCCCACATTGGTCTTCCCCTCATGATCGTTGCGTTTAGAAGTCGACGGTGGCCGACAGCAAATACGTGCGCGGCGTGGACAGGGTCAGGCCCGGCTCACTGTCATCCGAAGCACCCGCTGAACTCCAGTAGCGTTTATCGGCGACGTTCTCGACATTCGCCCGCAAGGTGATGTGCTTATCGTCGACCTTGAAGGCATAGCGCGCACCAACGTCAAGGCGTGTCCAGGCGTCGATTTCCTTGACGTTGGACTGGTCCAGGTACTGCGAGCTGGAATAGATACCCCGGCTGGTCAGGGTCAGGCCTTCCACCGTCGGCACATCCCATTCGGCGCCCAGGTTGACGTTGTACTTGGGCGTGGCCGGCGCGCGGTTGCCGTCGAAAGTACCGTTGGTGGTGTGGGTCAGTTCGCTGTCGATAACCATCACGCCGCCCAGCAAGCGCACGCCCTTGAGCGGCTCGCCGAACACGCTCAGCTCCACGCCGTCGTTCTGGCGTTTGCCGTTGGGCCCGAACACTCGCGTAGTAGCGTTGGTTTCGTAGGCTGGCTGCTTGATGCGGAACACCGCGGCCGTCACGGCAAACGCGCCGGCGTCGTATTTGGCGCCTACTTCAACCTGGCGGCTGACAAACGGTGGGAAGATTTGATCTTCGTTGATCGAGGTCGACGGCGCGATTTTGCCTTGGCTCAGGCCTTCCATGTAGTTGGCGTACAGCGACAGTTTGTCGGTGGCTTTAAACAGGATGCCGCCGGAGGGCGAGACCTTTTCCTCATCGTAGGCCGTAGCGCCTTTGACGTTGTTGGTCCAGTCGTCGACCTTGACCCGCTGCCAGCGCGCGCCCAATGTCAGCAATAAACGCTCGTCGAAAAAGCCCAGGGTATCGGACAGCGCCACGCCACTGAAGCGGTTCTCGGTGTAGACCTTGGAATCCAGGCGTGTTGGCCGTGAAGGGGTTGGGGTTTCTACCGGGTTGTACAGGTTGCTCGGCGCCGCCGCGTAACGGGCGCCGCCGTTTTCAAAGTCCATATAGAAGTAGCTGGCCGCCAGGTTGATCTCATGGCTGACCGGCCCGGTATGCAACCAACTGCGCACCCCGGCGGTGGCGGTGCGCACGTTTTCATCGCGGGTGAAATCCCGTGGCAATACGCTGAAATCCCCGGCGTTGTTGGTGACGGACACCGCGTGACGCAAGAAGTCGTGGTTGCTTTTACGCGCGCCGACGCCGCCATACAGCATGACGCTGTCGCTGAGGTCGAACTCGCCGTTAACCGTGCCGAAGGTGTCATCGGTACGGGCTTTGCTCCAGGGCTGTGCGTAGTTATGCCGTACGTCATTGGCGCTCGGCACCCTGGCATTGGCGCCGACTTGTACACGTTCCTGCGGCGCATCGGTGTCGCGCTCGGTGTGGCCGATATCCGTGGAAAGGCGCAGGCGCTCGCCGCGAAAATCCAGGCCCAGCACCGCCATTTCACGGTCGACGCTCTGGTGATCCCATTCGGTATCGCCGGACTGCTTCACGCCATTGAAACGGATGCCGAATTTGTTGTCCTCACCAAAGCGCCGCCCCACATCCACGGCGCCACCGGCCTGGCTGCCGGAGGCCCAGGTGCCGGTCAGCGAGGTGATGTCCTTGTCGGTAGCGCGCTTGGGCACCACGTTGATCCCGCCGCCCACACTGCCGCGCGGCGAGATGCCGTTGATCAACTGGCTCGGGCCCTTGAGGATGTCGACGCGCTCGGCCATTTCCATGTCGATGGTGTACGTCGGCAGTACGCCGTAGAGGCCGTTGTAGGCCACATCACTGTTGAACAGGCTGAACCCGCGAATGGTGAACTGCTCGTAGCGCCCGCCCGCCGGGTTGGTGGCGCGCACCGAAGGGTCGCTGGCGACCAGATCGCCGAGGGTACGCGCCTGCTGGTTCTTCACCGCCTCGGCGGTATAGGTGGTCATGCTGAACGGGGTTTCCATAAAGTCCCGTGAGCCGAGCAGGCCTTGCGAGCCACGCCGCGCCACCTGGCCACCGGCATAGGTATCGCCATCGGCCAACCCAGTGGTACCGACGATGGACGTGGGTGCCAGTTGCAGGCTGCCGCTTTCCGGCACCGGCATCAGCCTGTAGGCCTGCGTGCCCATCGGTTGCAACTGCAGGCCCGAGCCCGTCAGCAACTGCGCAAAGCCCTCCTCCACGCCGTATTCACCCGACAAGCCGGCGCTGCTGCGACCGCTGACCAGCGCCGGGTCCACCGACAGGTTGACCCCGGCGAGCCCGGCGAAGCGCGTCAATGCGGCGCTCAGGCTACCGGCCGGCACCTGGTAACTGCGGCGGGCGGTGCTGCCTTCGGCATAGCTGAGCGGGACAAATAACGGGCTGGCACTGAGGCTCAGCATCAGGCTCAGGTTCAGCAACGGGCGCAAGCGCATGGGTCGGACTGCGGGCATGGGGAGAAGCTCTCGATTTTGTTCACTTGCCTGGAATGACAGGCGAGGCGCAAAAAAGGGACAGGGGTTGGCGATTTTTTTCAGCAGATAAAGCCTTCGTCTTGCATAGAGGGCAGCCATTGCTCACGATGTCGCCTGATTTCAATCTCTGCATAAAGGCTCACCGCATGAAGTTATTGCGTAAATGGCGCGAAAAAAAAGCGCGCAAGGCAATACGCGCGCTCTCCCCGCTGGAGCGCTCGACGCAAAAACTGCGCAACCGCTATCCAAACTACAGCTTTGGCATAGGCACCTACGGCGATTTGAAGGTGCACGACTGGCATGAAGGCACGACCCTGCGTGTCGGCGCCTACACCTCGATTGCCGGCAATGTGGAAGTGTATTTGGGCGGCCATCATCGCACCGACTGGCTCAGTTGCTACCCCTTCCCCGCCAAGATGAAAAGCCTCGCGCACATTACCGACTTTGGTGGCAGCAAAGGCGACGTGATCATTGGCAATGATTGCTGGATCAGCTCCCACGCGAAGATTCTGTCGGGCGTGACCATCGGCAATGGCGCAGTCGTGGCGGCAGGCGCGATTGTGACCAAGGATGTGGCGCCTTACGCCATCGTCGGCGGCAACCCGGCCAAACATATCCGCTGGCGTTTTGATGAACCGACTCGGCTGATCCTTGAGCAATCCGCCTGGTGGGACTGGCCGGAGGCTGAGGTGCGTGAGGTGGCGCATTTGCTGTGCAGTACGGATATCGGGCCGTTTGTGGAGTACCTCAGCCAGCGCGGGCGTTCGGCTGGCTGAAGCCTTCAGCGCTTGATCCAATCCAGATCCACGGCACCTTGAATGCCATCGACCTGGCCTTTGCTGCTGTGCTGCCACCAGTGCCAGCGCTTGCCGTGGCTACGCCAGGTTTCGGGCACTGTCGGCTGCTTGGCATCCCAGTGGGCGATCCACAACGGGCACGGGCTGAAATCGTACTTGCGCCACGCCACACGGTCAGCCCAGATGCTGGGTGACGTGTAGATGTATGGATGGGCGCCATCGAGCACCTGCGTGCTGAGCAGCATTACCAGTTCGTACAAGGCATCGGCCATCTGATCCGCGCTCGCCGTTTCGTTGCGCGAGGTTTCTACATCAATGGCCAGGATGTGCTTCCCGACCTCGAAGTTGGCCTCGCAGATCCGCTGCCGAATATTGGCCAGTTGTTCGCCGGGGGTACTGCTCAGTGCACGAAAGTAGTGGTAAACCCCCGCAGTCAAACCGTGGGCCAGCATCCCGGCAAAGTTTGTTGCAAACCGAGGGTCAGTGTAGGTGCCCCCTTCGGTCATCTTCACAATGGCATGGGTGACACCGGCTGACGCGACGCGGCGCCAGTCGATCTCTCCTTGCCAGCGCGATACATCAATGCCACGTGCATGGGTGGTAGGGGTTTGCTGTTCACAACTCATGAGTTTCTCCAAGACGCTGGGTGCGTTATGCAACCTTTCATCTCGGATACTTTCATTCTCAAGCGCCGAAAAACCGTATAAGAGTACTGCCTGCTTAGGGATACGCTTGGGTATGGCAGACGGTACAAGGGAGAAAAATTGGGGCGTTCCCCAAAAAACGCGCACATGAAAAAGCCCAACCTTTTCAGATTGGGCTTGATCGAGAATATGGTCGGGACGGAGTGATTCGAACACTCGACCCCTAGCACCCCATCTCCTTTTTCATACTTCTTGAAAGCTTCCAAAATTTTACTCTGGATTTTTCTAAGCTAGTATTTACTTGAGCTCCAGCGGTGTTCTGCTCTACGAGAGTCCAGTAACGTCCATCAAGAGCCGACGTTTTTGTGGGGGTAAAAGTAGGGGGAACCTATTTTATGGCTAAAATCACCATCAAAGAACTCGAGTCGCTGACCGCTGAAGATGCCGGCCGAATCCTCAGGGAGGATGGCAATCTGGCCGGTCGAATCTCAGTCCGCAAGGACGGCGTGACAGTCAGCTTTTTCTATCGGTATCGGTGGGGTGACCAGAACAAAGAGTACTCCTGCGGCTCCTGGCCGCGCAAATCCCTGACGGACATCCGCAAGGCTCGCAACCAGGCCCGAGCGCTCATCGATGAGCAAATCAATCCCAACGAGCAGAAGAAAACCGCCAAGGCGCAGGCATACGCCGCGGCTAAGGTAGAGGCCGAACAAGTAAAAACGGCGAGGGTGAAAACGCTGACCGTCCAAGATCTGGCCAAGGCCTGGCTGTTGGATGGCGTGGCGCGCAAAGATGGCAATGCCGAACTACAACGCCGTTTTAACAAAGACCTTTTTCCGGCACTTGGCAAGACCGCGGTGAGCAGCGTCTCCGAACACGATGTTCGGGCGCTGATCCGCACCGTGCTCAACCGCGGCGCTCACCGGCAAGCCATCAGTTTCTTCGCCGACCTAACTCAGATGTTCAGCTGGGCCAGAAAGCGTCAGCCCTGGCGGGCCTTATTGATCGAGGGCGATCCGACCGAACTGGTCGACATCTCCCCCTTGATCCCCGCCGGCTACGAGGCAGAAAGAAGCCGCATCCTTTTGCCGGCTGAGCTGTTGGAACTGCACAACCGCTTCCAGCAAATGACCGCCGATTACAACGCCCTCCCCGCTGGTCAAAAGTACGAAGGTATTCGTCCATTAAAGAAGGAGACTCAACTTGCGCTCTGGATCAGCCTGGGCACCTTGTGCCGGATTGGTGAGTTACTGCAGGCCGAATGGAAAAATGTCGACCTGGACCGGCAGACCTGGTTCCTCCCCAGTGAAAACGTCAAAGGCACCCGGGGCAAAAAACAGGATCACCATGTTTTCCTCTCCCCCTTCGCCTTGCATTTCTTTCAGGACTTGAAAACCCTTACTGGACATAGCCAATGGTGCTTTCCCAACAAGCAGGATGATGGGCATGTGGACGTGAAGGTGGTGAGCAAACAGGTGGGTGACCGCCAAGCCCGGTTCAAAAACCGCAAGGCCCTCTCCAGACGGCGTCACGACGACACCCTGGTCCTTGCCCACGGCCAAAACGGCGACTGGACGCCGCATGACCTACGCCGCACCGGTGCGACCATGATGCAGGCCTTGGGGGTCAGCCTGGACGTCATCGACCGCTGCCAAAACCATGTGTTGGCCGGCTCCCGAGTGAGACGCCATTACCTGCATCACGACTATGCCGAAGAGAAGAAGTGTGCCTGGAACCTGTTGGGCGATCGACTCAGTGCCGTGCTGTCCTCAACTTACGAGCACACGCCAAACACATCGATGTTGTCCTTTCCAGCGTACGCGGCGCCAGAGATGCAGACACCCTCATAGGGCTGTTGCACCCAGCGCTCTCCGGAATTTAACATCCGCGACACCACCTATTGTGACCTTACATTCGGATGAGCAAAGGTGGCAGATTGCATGTACACATTCGTGAGCTTCACCGTCGCGGAACTGTTCGAAAAAGTGTGGCAAACACCCATGGTCAAACTGGCCAAGACATTGGTGTTTCCGACGTCGCCGTTGCCAAAGCTTGTCGCAAAGCCGGCATCCCTCTGCCTGGGCGTGGCCACTGGGCCAAATCGGAGAAGCAGCGACAACGCAAACCCAAACCTCCCCAGGTCGATGGCAAGGTCCGATTCCAGGTGCTCGACCCTGACAACTCGCTCGCCACGACTGGCACTGATTTGAACTTACCTATAGTCCGGAGGAAGATCGAAGCCCTCTATCAATTACCCGATGACCTTGAGAAATCCTGGCAGAGCGTGCGGCGCGTTCGATTGGCGATAGCAATGTCGTCGATCGAGCCCCAAAGCACTGCGCTGATTGAGGCGGCTAAAGAAGCGTTTTCAGCCGCGCATGAGGTGCAGCTGATGACGTCCTCAGCAATGATGGGAATTCTAGGCATCGTCGTATTCATCATGCCTAGCAGCTACAAGGGAGGAAATAGCCAGAAAGCCGGTTTGTGATAACCGCAGTTGAATAGGTCCCAAGTGCAATCCAAGCAGACATTTTTGGTGCGGCCCTTCGCGACAGGCAGAAAATGGCCGATTCTGTTGAAAACAGTCGGCCATGGTTTACGCGTCAGAAAAGTACGCGTCCTAGATTGAAAATCTTTACTTTTGGCAGCGGCTTCCGGACTCGGATTTCACGTAGCAGCGTGCAAAAAAGGCGTTTTCACCACTCAATGATCAGGCAGTTTGGGCAGACCGACTTTTTCAACAAAATCGGCCAATAGAAGGCACTCAGTGTTGCCGCTGACCGAAAACTGACCCAGTAAAGGCTGTTCTGCCGACTGAAAACTGACCCAGGTGTTCAACTGCTTCTGCTCACTTTTCGAGCAGGAGAACACAGGGTGATCAGCATGGAAATGTTGGGAAAAATCCGGCGGATGTACTTCCGCGACAAGCTCTCGCTGCATCAGATAGCCAAGCGTACCGGACTGTCGAGAAACACCATTCGAAAATGGGTCAGAGCACCCGAAGCCACCCAGCCGGCGTACCAACGGTGCGCAACCTTCAACAAACTCAGTCCATTTCACGAGACGCTGGAGCTGGCGCTCAAGGCCGATTCGTTTCGGGCAAAGCACAACCGCAGGAGTGCCAAAGCACTCTTCGAACAGATCAAGGCCGAGGGCTACGACGGCGGCTACAGCCAGCTCACCGCCTTCATACGCGCGTGGCGCGGCGAGCAAGGCAAGTCTTTACGGGCCTTTGTGCCGCTGACCTTTGCACTCGGGGAGGCCTTTCAATTCGACTGGAGCGAAGAAGGTCTGCTGATCGGCGGCCTGTTCCGACGCATCCAGGTCTCCCATATGAAGCTGTGCGCCAGTCGCGCATTTTGGTTGGTTGCGTATCCCAGCCAAGGCCACGAGATGTTGTTCGATGCCCATACCCGCTCGTTTGGCGCGTTAGGTGGGGTGCCGCGTCGCGGCATCTACGACAATATGAAAACGGCTGTCGACAAGGTCAACAAAGGCAAAGGCCGCACAGTCAATGCCCGGTTTGCCGTCATGTGTGCCCACTACCTATTCGATCCGGACTTCTGCAACGTGGCCTCCGGCTGGGAAAAAGGCATCGTTGAAAAGAACGTTCAAGACAGCCGACGGCGCATCTGGCTCGATGCTCAAAACTGCATGTTCCATACCTTCGAGGAATTGAATGCCTGGCTCGGCCAACGCTGCCGTGCGCTCTGGGACGAACTGGTGCACCCGCAGTACAACGGGCTGACAGTGGCGGACGTCCTGGAGCTGGAACGCGCCGAATTGATGCCGATGCCGACTGCCTTTGATGGCTACGTCGAGCGCACCGTACGGGTCTCCAGCACCTGCCTGATCAGCGTGGCGCGAAATCGCTACTCGGTGCCGTGTGAGCGGGTCGGTCAGTGGGTCAGCAGCCGTTTGTATCCCACACGGGTGGTGGTCATCGCCGATGAAACGATGATTGCCAGTCACGAGCGCCTGTTTGATCGAGATCAGGTCAGTTTTGACTGGCAGCATTACATCCCGCTCATCGAACGCAAGCCCGGTGCGCTGCGCAATGGCGCTCCGTTTGCCGATCTGCCGAAGCCGTTGCAACTGCTAAAACGCGGTCTGAGGCGGCACACCAATGGTGATCGAGTCATGACTCAAGTACTGGCGGCTGTTCCCATCGCCGGGCTCGACGCCGTATTGGTGGCTGTGGAGTTGGTACTTGAATCCGGCAGCTTGAGTGCTGACCACATCCTGAATGTCCTGGCTCGACTGACATCGACAGCAGCCCCTCCGTCCGCCGAAACCAGCCTTCAACTCAAGATAGCGCCTGTCGCCAATACGGCACGCTACGACCGGCTCCGTACCACCGATGAGGAGACTCGCAATGCGTGATCTTATGGCGGAACTCAAAGAACTGCGTCTGCATGGCATGGCCAGCGCCTGGGAAGAACTAGCCTCGCAAGGAGAAGCTTCGACGGCATCCTCGAAATGGCTGCTCGAACATCTGCTTCAACAAGAACATGCAGATCGAGCGGTGCGCTCAGTGAATCATCAGATGAACATGGCCAAACTGCCCATGCATCGTGATTTGGCCGGCTTCGACTTCAGCGCTTCCAGCGCAGATGCCCGCCTGATCAGGGATCTGTCCAACCTGGAGTTCACCGATACCGCGCAGAATGTCGTGTTCATCGGCGGGCCTGGAACAGGCAAAACACACCTCGCCACCGCCTTGGCCGTTTCCGGGATCACGACGCATCACAAACGCGTGCGCTTCTACTCCACGGTGGATCTGGTCAATCTGCTGGAGCGCGAAAAGTACGACGGCAAGACGGGCCGCATCGCTCAAGGGCTGCTACGAACAGACCTGGTGATACTCGATGAACTGGGGTATTTGCCCTTCAGCCAGAGCGGTGGTGCCCTGTTATTTCATTTGCTGTCCAAGCTGTACGAGCACACCAGCGTGGTGATCACCACCAACCTCAGCTTCTCGGAATGGTCGAGCGTGTTTGGTGACGCCAAGATGACAACGGCGTTGCTGGATCGGCTGACACACCACTGCCACATCGTCGAAACGGGCAACGAGTCCTACCGCCTGCAACACAGCAGCTTGGTCGCCCAGACCAAGATCAAATCACGTGAACGAAAGCGCAAAGACAATGATGGTGCCGAGGACGATGAGCTGTTTTGATCCGCACCGAAAATACCCTGCCGCATGCCCACATGCGGTGGGGCTTTAATGCCTCTTCCACCGGGACACGACTGCTAAGCTTATCCACAATTGCTGATGCCAAAATCAGCAATCCGCCCTGGGTCAATTTTCAATCGGCAGGGTGGGTCAGTTTTCAATCAGCGCCTACAGTCATGAACATCATTTATCCGCAATGGGTCGGCGCCGACGGGATCATGCTGATCACGCCGGTCTACTGGTATCAGGCGCCCAGTCCGTTGAAGTTGATGATCGATCGACTGGTCCGCGCCGACGGCGGCAATCCCGCTCCCCACAACCACTCAAGGCAAGGATGCTGCCATGGCGAAACAATTGGAGCTTGATGGCTGGTCCTATCCAAAGCACTCGAAGGACGAGTTTACGGTGTGGTGGTTCATGGTGACGTGGCAGGTACCGAAGGTGTGCGCCGAGCCTAATGCGACTGGATGGACTGGATGGGATTTGTGGACGCCGGGAAAATGGCTTGCCTGGATCGCTATATCGGCTACTACCATCCCTACGCTACCAGCCATGACGAACTGGATACCGACCTGGAATTGCATGAGGAAGTACGAAACGTGGCGCGGGCAGTGGTCAATGCGGGGAAAGAAAGGCGTACGGGCAATCTGTCCCGACGTGATGCACATTACGCGCGCCGCGACAGAAATAACGAAAACGTGTGAAGGCCGTTCTTCGATTCATTGGAACCCTCTGGTCTCGGTGTTTTCCATCATACAAACAGCAAAAGGGAGAGTTCACCAGGATTGCCCTGGCGAATGGTTTGTAATCGAAGGGCGTTCTTACGGTTGAACACAGCGAACCTTATGGAAAACCTTATCGAAGTCCTACAGGAAACAGCGGAGCCGCTACCTGATGTTGCCAGCGAAAGCTTTGCAACAATGTTCGACCGTTATGGCGATGCACAGGTGGTACTGATTGGCGAAGCCAGCCATGGCACGCACGAGTTTTACCAAGCGCGCGCAGCGATAACACGACACCTGGTCAAGCACCATGGCTTTTCCATTGTCGCGGTAGAGGCTGACTGGCCGGACGCCGATCAAATCGATCGTTGCGTCAGGGGGCGGGGAAACGGTGGATGGCATGAGTCTGCCTTTTCGCGCTTTCCAACCTGGATATGGCGTAACACCGATGATCCATTTACGTCGACCACTAAGCGGCCACGAAGCTTGCCATCGATGATCTTCTGCGCCGCCCCCACAACTTGGTCCAAGGGAATGGTTGCGGCGAGAGACGAAAGAGTCTCTCGGTTGAGATCGCGGTCCAGGCGTTTCCAGGCCGCGTCACGGAACTCGTGGGGGGCCATGACGCTATCAATTCCCGCAAGGGTGACGCCTCGTAGAATGAAGGGGGCGACACTGGCGGGAAACTCCATTCCTTGAACGAGTCCGCACGCGGTGACTATCCCCCGGTAGCGGGTCTGGGCGCAGGCGTTGGCCAGGGTATGCGAGCCGACCGCATCGATCACGGCTGTCCAGCGCTCCTTCTGGAGTGGCTTGCCGGGAGCAGCCAGTTCCTCGCGCTCGATAATGTCCGTGGCGCCCAACTGCTCGAGGTAGTAGCGCTCCTGAGGTTTCCCAGTGGCTGCAACCACACGGTAGCCTTGGGCCGCCAACAGCGCTATGGCGATCGAGCCGACACCGCCTGTTGCACCGGTAACCAATACTTCACCGTCCTCGGGTTGTACGCCATGCTTCTGCACGGCATCGACCGATAGCGCGGCTGTATATCCTGCCGTACCGATAGCCATGGCTGCCCAAGTGCTTAAACTGTCGGGGAGACGAATCAGCCAGTCGGCTGGTACTCGTGCACGCTGGGCCAGACAGCCCCAGTGGCGCTCGCCGGCGCCCCAGCCATTGAGTACGACGCGCTGACCGGATAGAAAGCGCGGGTCGTCGCTTTCCAGCACCAGGCCGGCGCCATCGATTCCGGGCACCATGGGCCATTGACGTACCACAGGCGAGTGATCTGTCAGTGCTAGCGCATCCTTGTAGTTGAGGGTCGAGTACTCAACGCTGATGAGCACTTCACTACCGGCCGGTAAGTCCTCATCCTCCAGCTCAGTCACACGAGCAGAGAACCCCTGCTGGTCCTTGTTAAGCAATACTGCCTTGAAACTCATGAGCAATCCCCACGGATAATGATTTGATGCCTCACCACGCCGGCTTATGCTGACATGACGAAGTCAGGTAGAACGAACTGACCGAGTTCCTCAATGACCTCACCTGCGGGGCGTTGGCCGTATTTCAAATTGATGATCACATGGTTAACGCCGATCTCCTGCAAGCTGTGCAGCAGCGGGATCAGGTGATGTCGCCCCAGTTGATAGCCCAGGTGGATCGGCCGAGGTGGTGTCTGCGGGTTATCTGTCAGGTCGATGTATAGCGACTGGGTGAAGGGTTTGAACAGTTCACCACATTCGGCACGAACCGCCTTGCGCCAGTCCTCGACAATCAGCTGCTGAGTCTTCGGTGCACGCGGATAGCTGATCCAGCCATGACTGCAGCGGGCGATCCACTCCAGCGTCTGGCGGCTATGGCCGGTGACGAAGAAAGGAATTTCCGCCGTCGTCGGCTTGGGAATCAGATCGGCCCCCTCAAGCGTGCCGCCGGACCAGGTCAAAGGCACGAAACTGCTGCGCTGAACCTCGCGAAATACCTTGAGGTATTCGCGGAACAGGCTGTCGCGTTGCTCCGGGTCGACACCGAATGCCGGAAACTCTACTGGACGGTCACCGGAAGCCACGCCGAGTAACAGGCGGCCACCGCTGAGCTGATCGACACTAGTTGCGGCCTTGGCGGTGTGTAGGGGATTGCGGATTGGCAGGATGACCGACGCGGTGCCCAGCGCAATCGAGCGAGTGTGTGCCGCCATAAAACCCAGGTAGACCCAGGGATCGAAGACCTGGCCCGAATCACCGAAGCTGGGGTCGCGTAACGGCACGTCGCGAAACCAGAGGGCAGAGAAACCCAGCTTCTCGGCGCGTTGGGCCAGGTTCACTTGGTCGAGCATACTCGGCGTATCGCCGGTAAAGGCTTCGAGGGGGAAGAAAAGACCTAGGCTCAGGCGGCCTTGGCGGTAGGTGTGCTGAAAGCCAGGTTGTTGCTGATAGGGAATGGAATTCGGAGTTAACATCTTCTCTCCTACATATTTCAAAATATAGATTTTGAAGGGCTGAAAAAACGCCTGCGAGCAGGCATCAAATCAGCGCTTTCAAGGCCACCTGGAACGCCGCGATGTTCTGCTCATGGCGTTTGTAATAAGTCCAGGGACCGATGCGTTGTGAGGTCACCAGTTGCGCCCGCTGCAAGGCAGCGAGATACAGCGAGACGGTCGACTGCGACAGGCCTACCCGATCCTGGATGATGCTCACGCAGACACCGACCTGCTCAGGATCCACCTCCTGCTCGGGGAAATGATGACGCGGATCCTTCAGCCAACTGAGGATGTTCAGGCGTGTTGGGTTGTCTAGCGCCTTCAGCGCTTCGCTTACGTCGATACTCATAGGTCACGCACGATAACTATTTTTTGCTATATTACGATATGCCCGCTCAACCGACAATGCGCCGGCCCCCGAACCGTATCGCTCGGGGGCCGGCACCTCGAGCGGACTATCCGCCATAGGTCGGATAGTCGGTGTAGCCGACAGCGGTTCCGCCGTACATGCTGGCCGGATCGACCGGGTTCAGCGGCCAGCCATTGGCAATCCGCTTGGGCAGGTCCGGGTTGGCGATGAACGGACGGCCGAAGGCGACCAGATCGCCCCAGCCCGCCTCGAGCACACGCTTGCCTCGCTCGGCGGTGTATTTGCCGGCATAGAGGATGCGCCCGCTGAAGACCTCGCGCACCGCGCTGCGGAAGCTTTCCGGCAGCTCCGGTGCGTTTTCCCAATCCGCCTCGGCCAGCGACAGGTAAGCGATGCCGACTTCTTCCAGCACCTTGACCGCTTCGACATAGGTCTCGTGTGGGTTTTCTTCGACCAGGCCGAGATATACGCGGGCCTCGTCGGTGCTGGCGAACAACGGGGCGAAACGCACGCCGAGCCGGTCTTTACCGACCACCGCGGCCACCGCCTGGGTCACCTCACGGAGGAAGCGCAGGCGATTTTGCAACGAGCTGCCGTACTCGTCGTCGCGCTGATTGCTGTGCGCGGAAATGAACTGGTTGATCAGATAACCGTTGGCGGAGTGGATTTCCACGCCGTCGAAACCGGCGTCGAGGGCGTTGCGAGCGGCCTGTGCATAGAGCTGTACCAGCTCCTTGACCTCGGCGGTGGTCAGTGCACGTGGCATCGAAGGCGGCGCCAGGGCGCCGGTGCCGGGACCTGTCTCGATGAATACGCTGACGCCCTCGGCCGGGATCGCCGATGGCGCCACCGGGGCTTCGCCATTGGGTTGCAACGAGGTGTGCGAGACCCGGCCGACATGCCAGAGCTGAGCGAAGATGGTGCCGCCCTCGGCGTGTACCGCATCGGTCACTTTGCGCCAGCCGAGGATCTGTTCGGCACTGTGAATGCCCGGGGTCCAGGCGTAGCCCTGGCCGCGCGGCTCGATCTGGGTGCCCTCGGTGACCATGAAGCCGGCACCGGTACGCTGGCGGTAGTAGGTCGCCATCAGGTCATTGGGAATGTTGCCTGGCTGCGAGCTACGCGAACGGGTCAGCGGCGGCAGGACGATGCGGTTTTTCAGGCTGTAGGGGCCCAGCGTGGTGCTTTCGAAAAGAATGGAATCTTTCATGTGTAACTACCTATATATTTGCGTTTGTAGATAAATAGATGCTAGTGCCTGGACAGGCACCTCTCGAGCGCTCCGTTTAGAACAGGCCGGTGGACGTCCAAGCTCAGTCGCGTCCCTGCCGCCGCAAAGCGGCAGGGACGCGACTGGAGCGCCTTGTTGGGTTTGCTTAGCCGGGTAGCTTGGCCGCCAGGACGTCAACCTTCTCGATTGACGGCGGTTTGGCAAACAGCTCGGCAGCCTTTGCCATAAGCGCCGCTGCGACCTTGCCCGAAAGATGAGCCTGCCGACCTGCTTCATCCGGGAAGGCGTCAAAGATGCCAAAGGTGGACGGCCCCAAGCGGATTCCGAACCACGCCGTAGTGGCTGGCTCTTCCTCCACTATTGGAAGGCCTTCCAAGAGAAAGTTCTCTACCTCTTTCTCTTTCCCAGGCTTTGCTTCCAGACGAACGAACAACGCTACTTTGACCATGACGTACCTCCTGTTGTTACGACGACATCACCATGCGTGACGTATTCCAGTAAGCCCAACGCGATATTCGCCGATTTGCCGATTTGCCGCCCAGCTCCAGCGTGGCGGGGATGAAGGGGCAGCGTCGAGTCATTTCCGCAGTCGCGGGAAAGGCGACTCTGCCCTCTCCTGGTCTTTCACGAACTGCCTCTACCGAGATACCGTGACGACGATCTTGCCGAACTGCTGGTTCGATTCCATGTAACGGTGCGCTTCGACGATCTGCTCGAAGGGGAAGGTCTTGGCAATGATCGGCTTCAGCTGTCCGGCCTCGAGGCCGCGCGTGATAAAGGCTTGCGCAGGCGCCAAGCGTTGCGGATCACCGGTCAGTTCGAACAGCGTGTAGCCGCGCACGCTCAGGGCCTTGTTCATCGCTACCAAGGCCGGGAACGGCGTCTCCTGACCGCTGAGATTGCCATAGATGAAAAGCAGGCCCTGCTGACTCATCGCTTGCGCCAGTGTTTCGACTTGCGGCCCCGCGACCGGGTCGAAGGCGATGCGCGCGCCGCGGCCGTCGGTGATCCGCATTACCTCCGCGACCAGGTCCTGCTCCTCGGTGGCGATCACATGCGCCGCCCCCGCCTCGCGTAGCGCCGCCTCCTTCGCGCGCGTCCGGGTCGTCGCGATCGGAATGGCGCCGACGCTGTTGGCGATCTGGATCGCGGCCAAGCCGACGCTGCTCGAAGCCGCCGTGATGATCACCGCATCACCGCGCTTGAGTTGGGCAATCTCGATCAGTGCGCCATAGGCGGTCAGATACTGCATCCAGATCGCCGCCCCCTTCACCGCGCCGACGCCCGCCGGCCGCTTCAGAACCCCCGTGGCCGGCACGATCGCCTGCTCGGCATAGACGCCAAACTTGTTCATGGAAAAAGCCGGAATCACGCTGACCGCTTCGCCAACCTCGAAGCCGTGAACGCCGCTGCCCAGCGCCTCGACGATGCCGGAAGCTTCGTAGCCGAGCCGGGCCGGCAGATGCGTCGGCTCCAGGTACACACCCGAGCGGAACATGGCTTCCGCGCGATTCAGGCCGATCGCCTCGACGCGGATGCGCAGCTCGCCGGAGCCCGGTGCGCCAACTTCGAGCTCTTCGATCTGCAAGACTTCGGGGCCGCCGATCTGATGAAAACGGACAACACGGGTCATTTTGGGTCTCCTTCTATTGAGGGATGGGAGCAGCGAGCCAGCCCTTGGCTGGCGCAGGTTAGCCGCCCCGCGCGTTACAACGTCGCTTCGGTCTGTGTGTCCGGTGCGTGGCTACTTCACGGACATGCAAATGCTATTCGCCATATATAGATTTGTAAATATGTAATTTTAATAATTTTATGCCCGTCCCTGCTCCCCCTATCTACGCTGCCTATGAACTCTCCCTGTCGAAAAAAATGCTGCCATCCGCTAAGTGCGCCACGGCGTGGTTCGCTCTTCGCCGGTCATCTGGGTCGCCTATGTAATCATGCCGTTATTTGCGCTCGCCAATGCCGGCGTAAGCCTTGATGGCGTCAATCTGGCCAATGAAGGCTCTTTGACGGTCATGCTCGGTGTGTCGTTGGCACTGCTCCTGGGCGCAAGAGCGCCAGCTATTCAGCCCAGCAGGTTTGCCTCACTCGGACGGCCGGGTACCTGGCAAACCTTCGGCTACTTTCATGCACGAAGGCAAACGCATGACAAACACCCACACTGACCACCACAGCCCGTGGTCTGTCTTTCTCATCTTTCTGCGCCTTGGACTGAGCTCCTTCGGCGGCCCCATCGTGCACTTAGGCTATTTCCGTGACGAGTTCGTCACACGACGGCGCTGGTTGTCCGAACGCAGTTATGCAGACTTGTTGGCACTGTGCCAATTCCTGCCAGGGCCTGCAAGCAGTCAGATCTGGATGTTATCGATCGGTGCCAAAACCATGTACTGGCCGGATCTCGGGTGAGACGTCACTACCTGTATCATGATTACGCCGAAGAAAAGAAGCGCGCTTGGAACCTGCTGGGTGATCGACCCAGTGCAGTTTTGTCCTCCACTTACGATCATCAACCGACCGAATCAATGATGTCTTTTCCAGCGTACGCCGCCACTGGATCACTACCACTTTCATAAGCCGGCATCATTAGTGCTGAGTTCTCATAGATTCGTAGATTACGTCCATGCAGCGACCCAGCACTTCATTAAACAACCAGCGAAAGAGATCGCTGTCGCGAAAACGGCCGTGTGGATTTTTAAAACGTCGAATGATTGGGTATTTCATCTTCAAGGCTCAACCGGCAGAACCAGCGATACGCCATATTCAATGGGCCTTCGCACAATCGCGGCTCTGAGCGAATGCCGTAGCAATAGCCCACGTCCAGCATGCAGATCATCAGTTCAAGATCAATCGACGGACGGACGGCCTATCTAGCTATAGAAATCCGCGAGAAGCGGACATCTAGCGTGAAATCCACGACTGCCATTCTTGGGTCGTGTTTCCCCCGGAACTCGTACCAGAGCCAGTCAAAACTTTGTGGGATAACACATCCAGACAGTGCTCACAGTTTCCTTGGGTGTCCCAGGATCGCGCGTGGATATCGACTGTACTGACCGTGCTAACAAGCAAGGTCAAGCTCCTGCAAAACCTTCCCCCCACTAAGTAGTGGGGTGCAGCCGCGAGGGGGGGGGGCTGAGCAGAAGACCCACAGTGACCGCGCACGGGTCCTGGGGTTAAGCCTGATGTTGGCACGCAGGGCTGGGGCGAACGCAACGCTATAGGAGCTTCCAGGTATAACTGAGGACGACGCGATACTCGTCAATATCAGTTCTGTAATTAGACCGCGCTACCGCGTCGCGAAGCCTGATGCCGAATCCCTTGACAGGCCCGCTCTGGAAAACATAAGACATATCGATATCGCGTTCGCTGTCTTTACCTTCATAGCCGCGCCCTGTCTCAACGTTGTTCCCCACGACGTATCTAGTCGAAAACAGCAGGCCCGGTACCCCCACCGCCGCAAAGTCATAGTCGTAACGCACCTGATAAGACACCTCGTCTTGTGATGAAAAGTCATAAGTGGGCAGTTCATTGGCCAAGGGCGCAATATTGGCGAACACCCGGGGGAACGCGGTGTCACCGTACATTCTTTGGTACCCTACGGTCACAGCATGCCCGGACCTTGCCACCCCGAGTGTGCCATACAGAGCGCGGTTATCGACCTTCCCGATTAGGTGATCACCATCTTCAACAGCATCATACTGTGCCAACGTACCGCTTAGGGATGGTCTGAAGTAGTTGTGTATTTCTGGCTGACTTCAGCCCCTGCCGATTTTAAAAGCGGCAAATCGATCAAAAACGCTCAGATCACCCGCTTATTTCTGTGTTTTTAGCCGCCGCGAGCACCTCGCGGCAGCCATTTTCCACATTACAGGCGCACCTCTCCTGCATTCGCCAGTAAATGTCGGCGCGCCATCCACAGGTTCGACAGCGCGAACAGCGTCATCAGTTGCGCCGTGTTCTTCGCCAGACCACGGAAGCGCACCTTCACATAACCGAACTGGCGCTTGATCACCCGGAACGGATGCTCGACCTTGGCTCGTACCTGAGCCTTGGCCTTCTCAATCTTGCGCTTGGCTTTGTACAAAGCACTGCGCTTATCAAGCTTCTTGTAAGTACTACGGCGGGCGGCGATCTGCCAGATGACCCCCCGGCCTTCATGTTCAGGGCGTTTCTCGACGCCGGTGTAACCCGCGTCGGCACCGACCATGTTCTCATCGCCGTGCAGCAGCTTATCGACCTGGGTGACATCGGCCACGTTGGCCGCCGTGCCCACCACGCTGTGCACCAAGCCCGACTCATCATCGACACCGATGTGCGCCTTCATGCCGAAGTGGTGAGTCGGCCGCGGGAACTGCCCCCGCAGCCGCTCGCAGAACCGTACGTGACACTCTCGCGTCATACGGCTCCCGTTATCCAACCTTGCTGCCCGGTCACTCGCCAGTGATGAAACAGCCGGGGTACCACAGTCCGCATCTTGTCCAGCCATTGGCTAATGCGCCGCTTGCGCCTATGAAGAGCCTTGTATTTTCGTCGGGCCCAGCGTTCAAGCGCGCGGTCAATGTGCTGGAAGATGCCAAGCATGGCTGTCCGATAGAACGAGCCATAGTATTGCGACCACCCCTGTATCACTGGATTGTAGAGCCGAGCCACGTCGACCAGCGTCACGTGGGTTTGGCGATTGAGTCGCCACCTGCGTACCGCTTGCCGCATCCGCTTTAAGGCATCCGCACTCGCTCCCGGAAGGAAGCTCGTGAAGAGCTGGTCTTGTTTGCTGAGCGCCTTCCTCGGCCTAAAGGTGAAGCCGAGGAAGGTAAAGCTCACATGCGGATAACCTGCGCGACGGTTACTGTCCTTGCAGTACACGACCTTCGATTTCTCGGGGTGCATCGTCAAGCCACAGGCAGCCAGCCGTGAAGCAATGGAGCGCATCACGTACTCCGCTTGCTTTCGACTGCGGCAGTGCACCACCGCATCATCGGCGTAGCGGGCAAACGGGCAGTTGGGGCTGGTACGTTGCATCCAGGTGTCGAAGGCATAGTGCATGAACAGATTCATCAGGAGGGGACTGATCACTCCACCTTGCGGGGTGCCGCGTTCGCGTCGGACGCGCATACCGTGATCCGTTTCGAACGGCGCAACCAGCCACCGCTCGATGTACAGAAGTATCCAGTCCTCCTTGATGTGCAGGCGCACCGCCTTCATCAGCAACCCATGATTGATCTGATCGAAGGCTGCCTTGATATCAAACTCCACCACCCAGTCGTATCGCCAGCAGCGCTCACGCGTGATCGCCACCGCCTGCTTCGCTGATCGTCCCGGCCGGTACCCATAGGAGTCCGAGTGGAAGATCGAGTCCAGCTCCGGCTCGATGAGAAGCTTGACCACGGTTTGCGCGACACGATCACCAACCGTGGGCACTCCCAGCTTGCGCGTGCCTCCCGATGCCTTGGGAATTTCTACTTGCTTGACCGGAGGCGGGAAGTACGACCCCGACGACATCCGATTCCACAGCTTGTAGAGATTCTTAGACAGATCCCGCTCGAAATCGGCGATGGTTTCATCGTCGATGCCGGCAGCACCGCGGTTGGCCCTGACCTGCTGGTAGGCGTCCCATACCGTGCGTTTCGCTATGTCATAAGGTTTCGCCGAGCTCACGCCACTCATCCCCGGAGGTTGGCAACGCTCGTCGGCCGGATAACGCCGCCCCTTCGCTCCACCTCCATTACAGAGGCTTCATCGCTACTACGGGAGGCTCCGCCCCTCGTTCCAGCATCGGTATTCTTCCTCATGGTGTTGGCCATTTGTCATTTTCCTTCGCATCTGGAACAAGGTTCTCACGTTCCGTACCAAAGCCTGTATGAAGATCATGCCGCCTATACACCGGCTGCCATCGGGTCCGTAAGCAGGTAACGCCCCGACTTGTCCTGAAGCCAGTACTCCACCTCAGTTTCGGCAGCACCTTGGGCATAACGATGCGTCATCGGACGGTTTGCTTTCGCTCATCTTCTCCATACTCACCTGCCATCCTCAGGGATGACTTTTCCTCGGTCGCTCACCACCACACCTTTTGGATGCCGCAGCACCGGGTGGTTTGAAGTCCGCTCCTGCAAGCCGACTTCGGAAGGCCTACTTCCATCTTCGGCACAGCAGCACAGGTCATCTGACCTGTGTTCGTGACACACAGTACTGGTTACCCTTCTTGGTCTGATGCATTTCCGGGTCGCGCTTACCGTCCTTGTTCTTGGTCGAACTCGGCGCATTGATCAGCGTGGCATCGACGATCGTGCCTTGGCGCAGCGACAGCCCTCGGTCGCCCAGATAGCCATTGATGACAGCCAAGATGCCGGCGGCTAGTTCGTGCTTCTCCAGCAAACGACGGAAGTTGAGGATGGTGGTTTCATCGGGGATACGCTCCAAGCTCAGCCCCGCGAACTGGCGCAGGATGGTGGTCTCGTACAGCGCCTCTTCCATCGCTGGATCGCTGTAACCGAACCAGTTTTGCATCAGGTGCACGCGCAGCATCGCCATCAGCGGATAGGCCGGACGACCGCCTTCACCCTTGGGATAATGCGGCTCGATCAAGGCAATCAAACCCTTCCACGGCACCACCCGATCCATCTCGATCAGGAACAACTCTTTGCGGGTTTGTTTGCGCTTACCGGCGTACTCGGCGTCGGCGAAGGTCATCTGCTTCATCGGGAAACTCGGTGGGTGGAATCCGGGTATTTTGCCAAAATCTGGAAGTCTTCTTCAGAGTTTCCCTAGCATTAAGCTGGGCGCGACAACAGACGTCTAGTTGGGCGGCACCTGAAGGTTTCGACCAGCCACATAACGGCCTAGGTCAATCGACGGGCAAGAATAGAATGTCTCCTATAGTCCGCTAGTGTGCGCTCTCTTGCTTGGATGGCATTACGTTCTGGCCCAACGTTACTGTAGCGAATCCGCAGCAGTATCAATCAAAGCCTCCTGTATCCCGCGTGAAGAAAGACGCTACGTTGCGCCCGTTCTTCCACGGCTTCGCTTGCCGCCCCGCTACGGCAGATTCGAAGTATTCATCGAAATGTCATCCTTTAGAAGCAGTGCGGTAACAAGGAATTTCTACCCTTTGCATCGCGAACCGCAATTGTGCGGCCAGCAATATTGCGAAAGGTGATCAAATGACGCCCCATCCGATACAGGACGCCGTGCTGCGGGTCGACCGGTTGAGCGTCGTCTATCCAGGCGGCGTGACAGCCCTACGCGATACCTCGATTGCATTTCGGCGTGGTGAGTTCACCGTGCTGCTTGGTCTCTCGGGCGCAGGCAAGTCGACCTTGCTCCGTAGTCTCAATCGACTCGTCACGCCCACTGGCGGCAGTGTCACCAGCGAACTCGGTGAACTCGGCAGCGGCTCGGCCTTGCGTCAGCATCGTCGGCGTACCGCCATGATCTTTCAGCACCACCAGCTAATCGAACGTCAAAGCGCACTGGCTAATGTGCTTACCGGTCGGCTGGCCTTTCACAACACGCTCCGCTCGCTGTTTCCTCTGCCGCGTGCCGATCAGGAGATTGCGCTCAGTTGCCTCGCTCGGGTCGGTCTGGCAGACAAGGCGCTAAGCCGGGTGGACAAACTGTCCGGTGGCCAGCAGCAGCGGGTAGGCATCGCGCGTGCGCTAGCGCAACAGCCGGCGATCATTCTGGCCGATGAGCCGGTAGCCAGTCTCGACCCGGCCACTTCGGTCCGTGTTCTCGGATTGCTGCGCGACATCTGCAAGGAAGACGGCATCACCGCCATCGTTTCGCTGCATCAACTCGAATATGCCCGCCGCTTCGCCGATCGCGTCGTCGGGCTGGCCGATTCTCAGATTGTTTTCGATGCCGCGCCCTCGGAACTCACCGATGCGCAGCTTGAGCGCATCTATGCAGGCCGCTCTACGACTCAGCCAGCGAATGCTCCGGCTGAACCACCTGTCATGCTCGAACCTTCACTGGAGATGTCCCGATGAAACGCTTATCCGCGCTCTTATTGACTTGCTTGCTGTCCGCTGTTTCAAGTTTGTCCGCCCTAGCGGCCGATGCCGATCCGGATGTGCTAAAGGTTGCCCTGCTGCCGGACGAAAACGCCTCCGAGCTGATCAAGCGTAACCAGCCGCTGAAGGATTATCTGGAAGAGCATCTGGACAAGAAGGTGCAGCTGATCGTAACCACCGACTATTCCTCGATGATTGAGGCGATGCGCTTTGGCCGTATCGACCTGGCGTATTTCGGTCCGCTGTCCTACGTCATGGCCAAAAGCAAAAGCGACATCGAGCCCTTCGCTGCCATGGTCATCGACGGCAAGCCGACCTATCGCTCGGTGATTATCGCCAATGTGGCGTCAGGCGTGAATGAGTATGCCGACCTTAAGGGCAAGAAGATGGCCTATGGTGACCGGGCATCGACGTCCAGCCATTTGATTCCCAAAACCGTGCTTCTTGAGACGGCCGATTTGACGGGTGGGCAGGACTACGAACAACATTTTGTGGGCACGCATGACGCCGTTGCCGTCAACGTGGCGAACGGCAACGCCGATGCGGGTGGGCTGTCGGAGGTAATTTTCAATCACGTAGCCGAACGTGGCCTAATCGATCCGAGCAAGGTGAAAGTACTTGGTTACAGCGGCGAATACCCCCAGTACCCCTGGGCGATGCGCTCGAACCTGAGCCCCGAGCTGAAAACCAAGGTGCGGGATGTATTCGTCGGTATCGACGATCCCGAAGTGCTGCGCAACTTCAAGGCCGAGGCCTTCGCGCCAATCACCGACGCCGACTACGATGTGATCCGCAACATGGGATCGCTGCTCGGCCTCGACTTCGCCACGATGTGAGCACCGATATGTCTACTCATTACGACGTGCAGGCGCTGCCTGCAGAGCAACGCGAGCACATCCTTCGAGGCTTCGGCCTCGGTTGGTGGCGCCAGCTGGGGCAGGTGGCGATTGTATTCGGAGTGGTGCTGTTGGCCTGCTGGTACGTGGGGCTGCTCGATGCCACCACGCTGCTGAACGGGCTGCCCTCCATCGCGACCCTGGCAGGCGAGGCCATGCCGCCAGACTTTTCGGGCTATCGAAGCTGGATTCGCCCCTTGATCGACACCTTGGCGATGAGCATCGCCGGTACGGCCATCGCAGTGGTGTTCTCGCTGGTGGTGGCCTTCGTTGCAGCGCGCAATACGGCGCCGCACCCCCTTGTGTTCGGTGTTGCCCGGGTGCTGCTCAATGCCCTGCGGTCGGTGCCGGAGCTGATCATGGGCATCATCTTCGTTGCAGCCGTAGGGTTCGGCGCCTTGCCGGGCGTGCTTGCCCTGGGTCTGCATTCGGTCGGCATGGTCGGCAAGTTCTTCGCCGAGGCCATCGAGCACGTCGACGAAGCGCCGGTGGAAGCCGCTCGGGCGGCGGGGGCTACGCCGATGCAAGTGCTGCTGCACGCGGTTTTGCCACAGGTGACGCCGCAGTTCGCCGACGTGGCGATCTACCGCTGGGAATACAACTTTCGCGCCTCCACCGTGATGGGCATGGTTGGCGCCGGCGGTATCGGCTTCGAACTCATGGGCTCGCTGCGCATCATGCAGTACCAGGAGGTTGCAGCAATCCTGCTGGTCATCCTGGCCATGGTCACGCTAGTAGACGCCTTCAGTGGCGTGCTGCGCAAACGTTTCAAATAGGACAAACCATGCTGCCGAAACTCGTTATAACTCACCGAGTACACGATGAGATCCTGCAACTGCTGGCGCCACATTGCGAGCTGATGACCAACCAGACCGACAGCACGCTGACGCGCGAGGAAATTCTGCGCCGCTGCCGCGATGCCCAGGCGATGATGGCGTTCATGCCCGATCGGGTCGATGCAGACTTTCTTCAAGCCTGCCCTGAGCTGCGTGTAGTCGGCTGCGCGCTCAAGGGCTTCGACAATTTCGATGTGGACGCCTGTACTGCCCGCGGGGTCTGGCTGACCTTCGTGCCTGATCTGTTGACGGTCCCGACTGCCGAGCTGGCGATCGGACTGGCGGTGGGGCTGGGGCGGCATCTGCGGGCAGCAGATGCGTTCGTCCGCTCTGGCGAGTTCCAGGGCTGGCAACCACAGTTCTACGGCACGGGGCTGGATAACGCTACGGTCGGCATCCTTGGCATGGGCGCCATCGGACTGGCCATGGCTGATCGCTTGCAGGGATGGGGCGCGACCCTGCAGTACCACGAGGCGAAGGCTCTGGATACACAAACCGAGCAACGGCTCGGCCTGCGCCAGGTGGCGTGCAGCGAACTCTTCGCCAGCTCGGACTTCATCCTGCTGGCGCTTCCCTTGAATGCCGATACCCAGCATCTGGTCAACGCCGAGCTGCTTGCCCTCGTACGGCCGGGCGCTCTGCTTGTAAACCCCTGTCGTGGTTCGGTAGTGGATGAAGCCGCCGTGCTCGCGGCGCTTGAGCGAGGCCAGCTCGGCGGGTATGCGGCGGATGTATTCGAAATGGAAGACTGGGCTCGCGCGGACCGGCCGCGGCTGATCGATCCTGCGCTGCTCGCGCATCCGAATACGCTGTTCACTCCGCACATAGGGTCGGCAGTGCGCGCGGTGCGCCTGGAGATTGAACGTTGTGCAGCGCAGAACATCATCCAGGTATTGGCAGGTGCGCGCCCAATCAACGCTGCGAACCGTCTGCCCAAGGCCGAGCCTGCCGCATGTTGAATCCGGTCTGGCTGAAGAGCCTGGTAGCGATCGTTCAAACAGGCAGTTTTCAGAGCGCGGCGAGGGCGTTGGGGCTGGCCCAGCCGACGGTGTCGCAGCACTTGCAGAAGCTTGAAGAGCAGGTCGGCGTAACGCTGGTGCAGCGCAGTCGTAGCGGCTGCCAGCCTACCACACGGGCGCTGGCCTTCATGCCGCATGCGACCGCCTTGCTCGACATGCACGCCCGGGCGCTAGAAGCCCTGCATGGCAATCGTGAGCGCGTCGGGGCCAGCTCCAACATCGGCACCTACCTTCTCCAGCCATTCGTGCGCAACTATCTGACGACCGCAAATGAGAGGGGCGAGGTGGATCTGCGCATCGCCGCCAACCCGGATGTGGCCGACCAGCTACTGGCGGGCCAGCTCGACGCCGCGATCATGGAATGGTGGCTACCTCACCCCGACTTCGAACACCGCCTCTGGCGGGTCGAGCCGCTGGTGCTTATCGTCAGCCCCGACCATGCGCTGGCTGAAGCAGGGTGCATAGAACGTGATCGTCTGGTGGACCTGCCGATGCTGGGAGGTGAACCGGGTAGCGGTACCGGACGGCTTCTGACCGAATACTTTGGCGAACTGGGCGTGCCTCGCAGCGGTATGCAGCTAGGCAGCACCGAGGCAGTCAAACAAGCAGTGAGGGCGGGACTCGGCGTGTCGTTGGTGATGGCTTCCGCAGTACAAGACGAAGTTCGCAGTGGCGCGCTGGTAGCTCTTCCCATCCCGGGGCTTGAAAAGCGTCTCCAACTGATCTGGCGCAAACCTCCCGGAAATCTGCACCCGCCGGGATTTGTGCGGCACTTATTGGAGGAGGCAGATCTAGCTGGATAAGGTGATGGATGGTTGCGATCCAGCGCTTGGCTTGTCAGCCTAGGGAAACTCTGAAAAAGACTTTCTGATTTGGCAAAATACCGCGACCCCACCCACCGAGTTTCCCGATGAAGCAGATGACCTTCGCCGACGCCGAGTACGCTGGCAAGCGCAAGCAAACCCGCAAGGAG
>NZ_JAAQWK010000020.1:0-129503 GCF_012985445.1 Pseudomonas sp. WS 5532 | reverse complement strand
CCACGATGGCCGAACGCAGGCTTGAATCCGTGGGTAACCCAGCAGGACGCCGGGTTAGCCGCGCTGGGCCAAGGATGGCCCATCGCGGCGGCCCACGGATTCAAGCCGGAGTGAGGGCACACCGAGCCTAAGCGAGGTGCCGAGTGGTGGGGCACAGACCTTTTGGTTACTTTTGGGGCGTTTGCCAAAAGTGACCCGCTGTAAGAGCGGAACCATAGGCCGCCGTTACCGCAGCAACGGATATGTACTCAACAACCCCCGCTACAACCGAGACTTGCGCAAAGGAAAAAGACTGTTAAGCGTATCAATCAAGCGCACCAGATAAATGGGCTTGCGAAACAAATCCAACACCTGCAACCGCAGCATGTCACTCACATCATCCATCTCCGCATGCCCAGACATCACAATCACCGGCAAATGCTGACGATCCGTGTGCTCACGCAAGCGCTTGATCAACGATATCCCACTCTCCTCTGGCATACGCAGGTCAGTGATAACCAGGGCAATGTCAGGATTCAGCGTCAGTTCCTGCAATGCGTAAGTCACAGAGCTGGCGGTAAAACAAACGAAGCCCTCGTTCTCCAGCGACTCCGCCAGTTCTACGAGGGCATCTTCTTCGTCGTCCACCAACAGGATTTGTTGACGGAAAGGTACAGCTGCAGCATTCATGGGCACTACCTGATGTCACCACTCAAAACCATCTGAAATCAACAGCAGGCCGTCCCAAACTCACAACGCGGTGATCGCCGCCTGAATTCTGGCAAAGAAGGCCGTAATCTGAGGCCCCAGCGTCGTCCCGGCTGCCAGTATCACCAATGCTACAATCGCCACGAGAATGAGGTACTCAATCGCGGTCGCGCCCTCTTTGCGATGAAAAAGTAGCTGAAGTTGAACATGGAGTTTAATCAACAGTTCGAGGATCATCGTACTACTCCTATGGGCGACCAGACGCCCTAGCTCGGTGCTGCACAGTAATTGCCATGTGCCACCTGAGCATTGTCAACAAACCCCACCCTCACAACTGTAAGAACTGATTAATCACAAAGTAGTGGTCGTTTTGCTGGCGCCTGAATCCCTTGTTTTCAAGGCTATCGAGGCGCGCCACGAAGAAATATTTCTGTCAGTAATGGCATTTTGTCCTAGCTGAACTACCTTCAAATAGCGAAATAGTTAGTTACTGTTCATAGCAGCCGAGTTGCGGAATTAGCCTGTTGGGATCGACAGGTTTTGGTGCAACAGGAAAAGGAGAGCCGTCATGAACACGCGTCTCAGCATGGTACTTGCCGGTGTGCTCTTGGTCGGTGCGCTGTTTGCCGGTTATTGGGGGTTGGTGCTCAGCCGCGAACCTGCCCCGGCGCCGCCACCGCCGCCCACCGCACCGGTAGAAAAAGCCGTCGCCGTGGTCGAGGACCAGACCCGCCAATCGGTGGTGGTACTGGCCCACGATGTACCGCCCTTTATTGCCCTGACCGCCGCAGACCTGAGCATCGAAAAACTGCGCACAGCGCCAGCGGGCAGTATGACCAGTGTTGACCAGGCCATCGGCCGCACACCATGGCGCGCCTTGCAGGCCGGCACCTGGCTCAACGATGAGAGTTTCAGCCCTGGTGGCCCACTGGCCCGCATGATCCGCCCCAACGAACGCGCCCTCGCGGTTGCCGTCGATGAAGTGATTGGCGCTGCCGGCCAACTGAGCCCTGGCGACTATGTGGACGTGTTGCTGTACCTGCGCCAGGACGTCGCCAACGTCGAACAATCCGCTCAAGTGGTGATCCCTGCCATGCGCCTGCTCAGTGTCGGCGATCAAATGGGCCTGACCAACGACGGCGTTCCCGCTTCACCACCAGCAATGACCGCCGAAGAAAAAGCCCAACGCCATGCCCCCTCTCGCACCGTGGTGCTGGCCGTGCCCGAACAACTGCTGAGCCAACTGATGCTGGCGACCCAGGCCGGCACCTTGCGCCTGGCGGTGCGCAGCGCCGATGAACGCTTGCTGAGCCACTACTGGGCCGGTGAGAGCGATGCACCGGGCAAGCTGCAAAGCGCTAACCGCGACCTCTACCAATTCACCCAGCTGGCCTTCGTCCAGGCGCCCAAAAAAGTCGCCCAGGGTGGCCCCGCGCGCCGCACCGGTGTTGAGGTGATACGCGGTAATCAAGCAACCCAACAAACACCCGACTGAACAAGGATGCTGTGCATGAACCGACGTTTCGCACCGGTGTTCACGCTGAAAATCGCCTGTGCCCTGATGCTGTCGAACTTGTCTGTGGGGCTCGTTGCAGCCGCCCCGGGCAACTGCGGCAGCCTGGGCCAATTACCCGCAGCACTGTCGGTGGGCGAGGGCCTGCAACAGGAGCTGCAATCCCCTGTCGCCATCACACGCCTGGCCATTGGCGACCCGAAAATTGCCGACGTACACCTCAATGGCGATCGCGGTTTCCTGCTCACCGGCGTGGCCTCCGGCACCACCAGCCTGATGGTCTGGACCGCCTGTTCGAACACGCCGCGCCAGAGCATGGTGTTCGTCAAAGGCAAGGCTACCTCGGCATTGACCAGCCTGTCGCTGTCGCCGTCAGAAGACCCGACGCTGCCCAGCCAGGTACAGACCGATATCCGCTTCGTCGAAGTCAGCCGCTCCAAACTCAAGGAAGCCAGCACCAAGATCCTCGGCATCGGCAGCAACTTTTTCCTCGGCAGCCCCAAATTGCTCTCGCCTACCGTCGACACGTTCAAGCTGCCGGTGAGCACCACCAACTTTAATATCGGCTTTGGCGGCGGGCGGGTTTCTGCCCTGATCAATGCCCTGGAAAGCAGTGGTTTTGCCTACACCCTGGCGCGTCCAAGCCTGGTAGCCATGAGTGGGCAAAGTGCGACTTTCCTGGCCGGCGGCGAAGTACCGATCCCGGTGCCCAGCAGCGCCAGCAACAACATCTCGATCGAGTACAAAGAGTTCGGCATTCGCCTGACACTCACGCCAACGGTGATCGACCACAATCGCATCTCCCTCAAGGTGGCCCCCGAAGTTAGCGAGCTGGACTACACCAATGCCGTGGTCATTCAAAACATCCAGGTGCCGGCCCTGACCATCCGCCGCACCGACACCAGCGTGTCACTGGCCGACGGCGAAAGTTTTGTGATCAGCGGCCTGATCAGCAGCACCAACACCACCAATATCAGCAAGTTTCCAGGCCTGGGCGATATCCCGATTCTCGGTGCGTTCTTTCGTGATTCCTCGGTCAACCGCCAGGACAAAGAGCTGCTGATGATCGTCACCCCGCACCTGGTGCAGCCGCTGGCCGCCAACGCCCAACTGCCGTCCTTGCCCGGCGAGAAGCTGCGCAACTACGACCCGAACTGGTACCGCCTGTACTTCCTGGAAAATGGCAATTTCGACCGACTCAATGGGTTGTCTCAATGAGCGATAGCCTGAGCCAGACGTTTCTGGCAATCACCCGCAACAGCACCGACCTGGAATGGCTGCAGGGCGCGCTGGCACCGCTTGGCCAAGTGGTCAGCGCCGGCAGCGGCACCCTCGACGAGCTGCTCGCGCTGGTGGACGTGACCTTCGCCAACCTGGTGTTTATCGGCCTCGACCGCGAACACGTGGTGGCCCAAAGCGCGCTGATCGAAGGCGCGTTGGAGGCCAAGCCGATGCTCGCCATCGTCGCCCTCGGCGATGGCATGGACAACCAGCTTGTACTCAATGCCATGCGCGCCGGCGCCCGCGATTTTGTCGCCTATGGCTCACGCTCCAGCGAAGTCGCCGGGCTGGTACGTCGCCTGAGCAAACGCCTGCCGCCGGTGACCACCAACACCCAACTGGGTGGCCTGACCGTGCTCTACGGCACCCAGAGCAATGCCGACGGCGCATTGCTGACCAGCCACTTGGCGCTGGTGGTTCAAAAGAGCGGCCAGCAAACCCTGTTGCTCGACCTGGGCCTGCCGCGCGGTGACAGCCTGGCGTTGCTGGGGCTGGAAAGCTCGTTCAATTTCGGCGATGCCTTGCGCCACCTCAGGCGCCTGGACAGCACCTTGATCAACAGCGCGTTTACCTGCGCCGAAGACGGCCTGCGCATCCTCGCCTACGCCCCCAACGACGAGCCCCTGGCACAGACCAGCGCGGCCGAGCTGTACATGCTGCTCAGTGCCTTGCGCCAACACTTCCAGCACATCGTGGTGAACCTCGCCGGCCAGCCCGACAGCGAAGCGCTGCGCACCTTTGTCAGCCATTGCGACAAGCTGTTGTGGTGTACCGACCAGAGTGTGCTGGACTGCCGTCGCAACCTCGGCGTGCTGAACCAGTGGCGCGAAAAAGGCATGAAGCTGGAACACGCCAAGCTGCTGGTCGACCGTTACATCAAAGGTTGCGCGCCCGACGCGGAAGCCCTGGGCAAAAGCTATGGGCTGGAGGTGATCGCGGTGCTGCCGCTGAGCCCGGAGGTGCGCCTGAATGCCAAGAACCAAGGGCAAACCCTGTTCGCCCTGGCCCCACGCGAAACCCTGACCCACAACCTCAAAGCTTTGGGCGAGCGCCTGGCGAAGCGCTCCGAAGGCATGAAGCAACCCTCGCACACCTGGTTTGAACGCCTGCTGAGGGCTGGCAAATGAACGGTGAAAAACTCTTCGGCGCCCCCGCTCGCGGCCTCGGTGGCAACACTGACCACGACGGGCTCAAGCTGGTGCTGCATCGCTACATCATCGATGCCATCGAGGAGTCAGGCAAAAACTTGCTGGAGGGTTCACGCCCGCTGTTGGCGCAGTTTGTCATCGACAAAGTGGCCGAATACATCAACCGCATGCACCTGGCGATTTCCCGTTATGAGATGGAGCGCCTGGCCGAAGAGATCGTCGATGAACTGACCGGTTTCGGCCCGCTGGAAGTGCTGCTGCGCGACCCGTCAGTGACCGAAATCCTGGTCAACGGCCCGCACCGGGTGTTTATCGAACGTGACGGTTTGCTGCATCAAAGCGACCTGCGCTTTATCGATTCGCACCACGTTGAACGCGTGATGCAACGCATCCTCGCACCGCTGGGTCGGCGCCTGGATGAATCGTCGCCGATGGTCGACGCACGCCTGCCGGATGGCAGCCGGGTCAATGCAATCATCCCGCCGATTGCCCTGGATGGGCCGTGCCTGTCGATTCGTAAGTTTCGCAAGGACATGCTCAAAAGCAGCGACCTGGTGGCGATGCAGACCATCGACCAGAACATCTTTGACTTCTTCCAGGAAGCCGTGGGCAAGCGCTGCAATATCCTGATCAGCGGCGGTACCGGCACCGGTAAAACTACGCTGCTCAATATTCTCAGCCAACTGATCAACCCCCATGAACGCCTGGTCACCATCGAAGACGTGGCCGAGTTGCAATTGGGCCACCCCCACGTGGTGCGCCTGGAAACCCGCCCGCCGAATGCCGAGGGCCACGGCGAGGTCAAGGCCAGCGACCTGATTCGCAACGCCCTGCGGATGCGCCCCGACCGCATCATCCTTGGTGAGATCCGTGGCGTGGAAGTGCTTGATGTACTCACCGCCATGAACACCGGCCACGACGGTTCCATGAGTACCGTGCACGCCAACAACGCTGCCGATGCATTGCTGCGTCTGGAAACCCTGGTGGGTTTGACCGGCCGTGTGGTGGCGGAGAAAACCCTGCGGCAAATGATCTGCGCGGCGCTCGATGTGGTGATCCAGTTGACCCGTTTGCCGGACGGGCGTCGTTGCGTCAGCGAAGTGGTGGAGGTGGTGGGTATCCGCGAAGACGTGTACGTGACCAATACCCTGTTCCGCCATGACCGGCGCACTGGCTTCGGCTTCTTGCGCGAGGCGGTCAACCCTGCCGGCGATAAACTGCGCCGCGAACCGGCTTAGCCTTGAAAGGGACATGACCATGACCGGGGCCATCCTGCTACTTATCTGTTTGATCCTGATCGGCCTGTCGATCCGCTCCTTTCAGAACGGCCTGCGCCGTGCCCAGACCGAGCGGGTACTGAGCCGGCTCGCCGAGGGCCAGCCGCAGCTCACCGAAGAAGCCAACCAGTGGAGTGGCGTGGAACGGATGTTCCTGCGCGCAGGCCTGGGCAAACCCACGGACAGCCTGGGCCTGTGGCTGGCGATCTGGGCCCTGGGCGTGGCGTTGGGGCTGCTGGTGGCCGGCTGGCTCGGCCTGCTGGTGATGCTGGTGCTGCCGCCGGTGCTGCTGCGCCTGTACATCGCCTGGCGCTACCAGCGGCGCATCAAGCGCATGATCGAACAGCTGCCGCAATTGCTCGACCACACCGTGCGCAGCCTCAAGGCCGGGCGCACCCTGGCCGACTCGGTGCTGGGCGGTATCGAGATCACCGAAGACCCGCTGCAACAGGCCATGGGCCGTATCCAGCGCAATGTGCAGTTGGGCGTAAGCCTGCCGGAGTCGACCCACGACTTTGCCGAGTTCTACGAGCGTGATGAGTTTCGCCTGTTTGCGCTGGGCTTGAAGATCAACCATCGCTATGGCGGCAATGCCAGCGAACTGTTGGAAAACCTGATCAAGATGATCCGCGAGCGCGAGCAGGCCGCCCGCCAGTTGCGCGCCCTGACCGGCGAAACCCGCGTGACCGCCTACGTGCTCGGCGCCCTGCCCATCTCGATGATCGGCTACTTCCTGGTAGTGAACCCGGCATACCTGATGACCATGTGGAACGACGGCACCGGGCGTACGCTGTTGTTCGTGGCACTCGGCATGCAACTGCTGGGCTGCTTCACCTTGTGGCGCATGCTGCGGAGTGTATGAGATGGCTATCCCACTGCTGATCAGCGCCGTAATGCTCCTGGCCGCCCTGGCGCTGGTGCTGGCCAACCTGCTCAAACACCGGCGCGGCCAGCGCCTGGTCGCCCAGCGCTTGCAGGGCCAGATGGGCCGTGAACGCACGCTCAATACGTTGATGCGCCAATTGGGCAACAGCCCTATCGCGCAACGCTCGGTCAGTCTGGACAACGAAACCCAACTGCTGCTCAGCCGCGTCGGTTGGCGCCAGGCCAGCCAACGTTCCATGTTCGCCGCCCTGCAGGTCGGCACGCCGCTAGTGGCGCTGGGCGTGGTGCTGTTGGGCCAGGAGCTGCTGTTTCCTCACACGGCCTCGCCGTGGCTGGCGCCCGCAATCGGTATGGGCATCGGTTACCTGTTGCCCAAACGCATCCTGGCCTGGGCCGCCAAGGCGCGTCAGCAGCGCATTTCCCGTGAGGTCTCGACCTTCATTCCGCTGCTGCGCATCCTGTTCGAGTCAGGCATGGCGGTTGAACAAGCGCTGCGCGTGCTGAGCATTGAAGCGCAACGCCTGCTGCCGGACCTGACTTATGAACTGCGCCTGATCCTGACGCGTGTCGACTCCGGCCTGGAGCTGAGCGAAGAGCTGGGCAAGACCGCGCGGATGCTGGCCGTGGATGAATTCACCGACACCTGCACCATCCTCCAGCAACTGGTCCAGCAAGGCGGCGGTGCAATGAAATCGCTGCTGGCGCTCAAACAATTGCTCGACGACCGCCGCCTTACGCGCATTCAGGAATTCGTGTCGAAGATGTCGGCAAAGATGTCGGTAGTGATGATGGTGTTCCTGTTTCCCGCCCTGCTGATCGTGCTCGGGGGGCCGGCGTTCATCGGCATCTCCCGGGCCTTGAGTAACTTATGAGGACCGCCCGATGAAAGCCTTGATAGCCGGTTTGAGCCTGTTGCTGCTCGGGGGGTGTGCCACCAACGGCCAAACGCCGTGGGCGGCCCTGACAGCGGGCGGCAGTTGCCCCAAACCTGGGTCGGACCAGGAACTGGCGCTGAACCTGGCCGATGAAATGGCCGGCGACGGCAAGCTGCACGCCAGCCTGGCGAACCTGCAGAGCCTGCCGGCCAACCTGCCCCAGGTGCGCCTGCGCCAGGCCAAGGCGTATCGCCTGCTCGGGCGTAGCGAGGCACAGCCGCTTTATCAAAGCCTGATCGGCACCTGCATGGCGGCTGAAGGCGAACACGGCCTGGGCCAGTTGGCCTCGGCCAAGGGCGACAACGGCCAAGCCATGGCGCACTTGCAACGCGCGGCCCGGTTGGCGCCGACGGATGAAAAAATCCGCAATGACCTGGGCGTGGTGTACCTCAACCAACTGCGCCTGGAAGACGCACGCTTCGAGTTCATGACTGCCATGGAGCTCAAGCAGAGCGACCCGCTGGCGGCGATCAATCTGGTGACCCTGATGATCTATCAGGACAACTGGAAGCAGGCCGCGCAGGTGGCCAGCCAAATGAACCTGAGCCCTGAACAAGTTACCGACGCCCAGGCCCGCGCCGAGAAACTCAAAGGCGCCAGCGTTCCCGTCGCCAAGGTCAAAGACCAGGTGGCTACCATGAGTGATGCCGCAAGCACCCCGAGGAATTGATCATGAAAATGCTATATCTCACCAGCCTCGCCGTGCTGGCACTGCCCCTCAGTGTCATGGCCATTGAGCCCGGCCCGTCATCGCCGCAGCAGGCGGTGACCGAAAGCTGGCTGACCTTGCAGTCCAGCGGGAAAGCGGCCTCAAGCACCCAGCAAAAAGCCTCAGCCGCCGAGCGTGACCTGGCGGCGCAACGCTTGCTGGAAAGCTACAAGCACCCGATTCCGGAGTACTTCGATCAGAAGGCGGGCGGGACAGCCCAGGGCGGTAGTTGATAGCAGGACGCGGAGCGTCCTGGGCGGCATTCCCACGCAGAGCGTGGGAACGATCATTCAGACACAAGCGGGCTTTCTGTGGCGAGCAAGCTTGCTTGCGCTGGGGTGCGAAGCGCCCCCAAAAAAGCCGGAGACTGCTGCGCAGTCAACGGGAGCAAGCTCCCTCGCCACAGCAAGCCCGCTCCCACTCAGTGGGCGGTGACTCGCTGGCGCATCGCCGAGTTGTTAGGCGACAACGCCAGCGCCAACTGCGTGCGGTTATGCATGTGCGTCAGGCGCAGCACCTGGGACACATACAGCTTCACGGTGTTCTCGGTAATGCCCAGCTCACAGGCAATCTGATAATTGGTCTGCCCCTTGCCCACCAGCCGCGCAACATCCAGCTGACGTGGCGACAGTTGGTTGAAGATCGCCGGAATCTCCACCGGCCCGGCCTCCTCGGCCGACGCCTCGTCATTCTCATGCCCTGGCGGGCTGCGGCGTGCTTTGTCGAGGTCCTGGTACAGGTCGTTGATGGACTCGGAAAGAAATTGCAGCTTCTGGTTCAAGTGCCCCAGTTGCAGCTCTTTCTTGCGCTCCTCCAACGCCGCTTCCTGGCGCTGCAAGCCTTCGAGCAGCTCATCGAGGTTGATTGGCTTCTGGTAGTAATCCGCGATCCCCGCACGCAGCGCCTTGATCACATCCTGCTTGTCCGCACGGCCGGTCAACATGATCGCCTCAAAGGCGCGCTGCTTGCCCGCAACCTTCTGCAGGGCCTGGACCAACTCGATGCCGTCCATGTCCGGCATATGCAGATCGCACAGCACCAGGCCAATCTCGGCGTCTTCGGTAAAACGCTTCAAGGCCTGCTGGCTGGATTCACACGGGACGCAGCGGAAACCGCTGCTTTCAAGAAATTCACAGAGCTCTTCCACGATCAGCGGTTGATCGTCGACCACGAGCACTTTTACTGCAGAGGTAAGCTTGTTCACGCGCTACTCCATGCATTGCAAGCCAAAAGTTTGACTAATCCTTCACCACGAATATTCCCGTACATCTACGTATTAAACGTAGACGTACTTTCCGACTATGTACATAGCGTTAATACCCTCAGACGATTAATGGATCCAAAACCAGGTGGCGGCGAACCCCACCAGTAAAAACGGCGCAAACGGCAGTTTTCTTGACGGGTCCGGCGCCAGATAACCCAGATGCTTTTTAACCCCTTGACTCATAAGCGGCCAAAGCTTTGGCGCTGCCAATAGCCACAGCAAATTGGCGATCGCGGCCCCCACAAATGAACCCAGCAAATAGTCGGCATTGGAGGCCAGCGCCAAGGCCGCGAGCAGCTTTACATCCCCCGCTCCAAGGCGGCCCAGGGCGTAACCGGGCAAGGTCAGCAGCAGCGCCAGGAAAAACGCCCACAGCCCCTGCCCGACGGAGGCGCCGAGCCAGGTGTTGCCCGTCCACACGAGGTAGATCAACGCCAACAACGCCGCGCCCAGCGTCAGGCGATTGGCAAGCAAGCGCTGGCGAACGTCCTGCACGGCACACAGCCCCAACCACAACAGCACCACTGCACTATGGATCACGTAAAAAACATCCCTTTTCGCCGATTGATTCTATGCTGATATCAAGTAGTAGCCGTCAGGGTAGACGCGGTGATGAAAACAAGCCTCCCGGAAAAGCAAAAAGGCGCGGCAGCCATCGAGTTCATTGCCGTGTTTGTGATTTTTTTTGCCGTGTTCTACGGCACGGTCAGCTATAGCCTGCCGCTGCTGCTGTTGCAGTCGTTCAACCAGGCCACCGCCGAAGCCGTGCGCCAGAGCGTAGGGCTGGACCCGAATATGCAAGGCTACCCCGCCGCCGTACAGGCCACTGCCAAAACGGCGGTCGCCAACCGTTTGGGGTGGATTCCCAACGCCTACAAATTCGACGCTTCCACCCAAGTCACCACCACCTTCACCAGCGGGCTGTTGTCGGTGCAGATCAACTACCCGTCGGCCAACCTCCAGGCGGTGCTGCCCTTTATTGTCCTGCCGGGCATCGGCACCGTGCCGCAGTTACCGGCAACTCTGCAGGCCCAGTCGAGCCTGCAGTTTTGACTTCGGGGGACAGACTTTTCGGGCGCTTGCTCGGTCGCAATGGCGCGCTGGAAATCGACACGCCCGCGCCGCCGTCTGCCGGGTTGCATGTGCAACTGGATAGCCAAGGCCGCGTGCTCGACCTCAGCGGCACGTTGCGCCCACAGTTGCCGCCACTGGTTAACTCGCCGCGTTTGCAAGAACTGCTGAGTGCCCATAGCGCCGTAACGGTTGAAGGCGTGCCCGTCGACTGGCAGCGCCACAGCCTCGACCTGGATTTTCACGGGATCGCCGGGCAAGTCCTGCACACCCGCGGCACGCTTCAACCCTACGACAATGGCTGGCTGCTGCATGCTGTAGACATCGGCGATTTACTCGGCGGCCGGCAATTGGCCGAGCAGCGCGAACAGAACCACCAATTGACCAGCCGCGTCAGTGAGCAACTGCGCGTGTGCAGCCTCAGCCGCCTGCCCGAGGTGTTCAACGAACAGCTAAGCAGCGTGGCGCAGCGCTGGCGTATCCCGTGTGTGGCCCTGGCGCTGCTCGATCAGGAAGACCAGGGTTGGATGATCTACAGCCAGTACGCCAACCATGATGCACCGTTGTTCTGGCACACTGGCCAACGTCTCGGGACCTGCCTGGACAGCCTCAACGGCACCACGCCGCTGAGCCTGCAAGCACCTTATGGGCGCGGCGAGCACCCGCGCTTGCACAGTATTTTCGGCAATGCCGATGGGTTCCTTGTGCCCTATCGCGATGGCCAAGGCATCGCCGCATGGCTGCTGTGCGGCGCGTACAGTGGCCAACTGCACAGCAACGACCGCGACTGGCTGAACCTCGCCGCCGCCCTCGCCGCCCCACTGCTCAGCCGCCTGCGCGAACACCGTCACCATCAACAACTCGAGCGCCAGGAAGCGTTGCAAGGCCTGCTGGGCACGGGCTGGTTTGAGTTATTGCCCGCCAGCGGCGAAATCCAGCTCGCCCCCCAATTGATGCGCAACCTCGACCCGGAAGACGGCCCGACCCGGCAACCCCTCGAAGCGTGGCTGAACCACATTCACCCCGCCGACCGCCAGGAACTGCACAGCCGTCTACGCGACCTGCAAACCCTCGGCAAACCCTTGCTCGCCAGCGCGCGCCTCAACCGTGGCGACAGCGTCGCGCCGACCTGGTATCGCGTGCAGGGCCAGGTGCTGGGCGCCGGTGAACAGCGGCGCTGGGTCGGTTTTATGCTCGACATCAGCGACATCCAGAACCAGCAGCTGCAAGCCGATGCCGCCCGCGCCCGCCTGGATAACCTGATTGCCAGCTCACCGGCGGTGATCTATGTGCAGCGCTATGTGAATGGCGCGCTGCAGCCGGTGTTTTTCAGTCACAGTCTGCTGCCCTTGCTCGGTCGCACCCTGGCCGAATGCACCCATGACAGCCTGGTGCAATGGGTACACCCGGACGACCGCGACCTGTACTTCCAGCGCACCCGCCAATTGCTGCGTGAAGGCAGCGTGCGCAGCCGTTACCGCGTGCAAGACACACACGGGGATTACCACTGGCTGCTCGACGAAGCCAAGCTGCTGCGCGACGACTTGGGCGTGCCGGTAGAAGCGGTCGGCCTGTGGCTGGATGTGACCGAGGCAACCTTGGCCGCCCAGCAGGTCAAGGACAGTGAGGAGCGCTATCGCATCCTTGTGGAAGACTCCCCGGCAATGATCTGCCGCTACCGCCCGGACCTGACCCTGACCTTCGGCAACACGCCGCTGGCCAATTACCTGGAGTGCCTACCTGCGCAGTTGCGCGGGGTCAACCTGGGTGAATGGCTGTCGACCGAACAGCGCGAAGCGTTTGTGCAGCGCATACAGCAGTTGACGCCGGAGTTCCCGGTGAGCACAGCCGAAATCAGCCTGCAATTGCCCGGCCGCGAACATGCCTGGTGGGTGTGGTCGGACCGAGGCGTCTTTGATGAGCACGGCACCCTTGTGGAAGTGCAGGCCGTGGGCCGCGATAACACCGAAGTGCGGCGCTCCCAGCAGCAACTGACGCAAAGCGCGAAAATGGCCACCCTCGGTGAAATGGCCACGGGCCTGGCCCATGAGATCAACCAGCCGCTGAACGTGATGCGCATGGCCATCGTCAATGTGCTCAAGCGCCTGAGCAATGGCGACGTGCAGATCGACTACCTGACCGAAAAACTCCAGCGCATCGACGCCCAGGTACAGCGTGCGGCGCGGGTGGTCGACCATATGCGTGTGTTCGGCCGCCGCTCGGAGGTCGAGCAGCAACCTTTTGACCCGGCGCAGGCGTTGGAGGGCACCTTGTCGTTGCTCAGTGAAGGCCTGCGTGGCAAAGGTGTTGAAGTGCGCCTGACCCAGGCGGATATCCCGGTGCAGGTCAAAGGCTACGTCGACCAGCTTGAGCAAGTGCTGATCAACCTGATGGTCAACGCCCGCGATGCGCTGTTGAGCCAGCGCGAAAAGAACCCCGAGCTGCGCCCGTGGATTGCCCTGCACACCGAACACGACAGCCGCCACGTGCGCATCTGGGTCGAAGACAACGGCGGCGGCATCGACCCGCGCTTGCTGGAACGCATCTTCGAGCCGTTTTTTACCACCAAGCCGATTGGCGTGGGCACCGGGTTGGGCCTGTCGGTGAGTTACGGCATCGTCGAGAACATGGGCGGGCGCCTGAGCGTCAGCAACGGCGAACACGGCGCACGGTTCTGCGTGGAACTGCCCAGGGCCATCGACGTTTAAATCACCAGGTAAGCCTCGCCGGTCTGGCCACAGGTGAGGTTGGCGCCGACGTTCACATTCACCAGGCTGATGCCGAGCATACTCAGCAGGTTGTTAAGGATCGGGTTGAGCAGCGGGCCGAGCAAGCCATCCACCACCGGCGTGACAATCGCGCTGACGGCACTGAGCAGCGCTGTGACCGTAGGCGCCAGAATGCCCAACGGGCTTCCTCCGGACGGTTGGTAAGCCGTGATGCCCACGCCATTGAGCGTGGTTGAAAGGCTGCTCACCACATTGGTGGCGGGTGCCGCAGCCTGATAGGTCGGCGCAAGGCCCACGTTCGGCGGCGTGGCAAACGGCGTGGTACTGGAGAACACCAGGGTTTGATTGCTCTGCGCAATCGGACTGACCACCTTGATCGCGATGCCACCACCGGCAAACGGCACGCGCGGGTCACAGCTGCCGATGCCGAGTATCTTGTGGCAGGTCTTGGTACCAATATCGATCAGGGGTAACGGCGCTACCGTCATCGGCAAGGTGGTGGAAAACGCATTGGTAATACTGCCCACATTCAACGACGCCAGCGAGGTGGTGGTGTACGCCGTCAGGCTCTTGGTGCCCGCGTTGCCGGTGGGGCAGCTGTAGGCGGTGACGTAACTGCTCGCGGCCCCGGCATCCAGTACGATGTTAATCGGCAGGTTGCCGGGTAGCACCAGCAAATCCGCCTGCTGGCAACCAGCGCCCAGCAAGCACAAGGCCGAGTTGATCGTGCTCACCAGGTTCAGGTTCAGCAGGCTGCCGAGCACCGGCGTCAGTGGACCCAACAAGTCGTTTACCGCCGTGTTCAGCCCCGACAACGCACTTAATACCGGCAAGCTCACGGTCACTTCAGTGCGCACCTGGGCGGTACGTACGTAAATTTTATTTGGCCCTGTAGGGTTGGCCGCCGCCAGCACCGGGTTGCCGATCGCTGACAACTGTGGCGGTTCGATCACTTTGACCTGGGTGGTGATATTGGCCAACCCCAGCACACTCACGGGCAAGGTCGCCGCCGCCGCGCTCTGGCTATTGGACAGTTGCACCACCCCTTGGATCAGTTGGAACACCTGCAAGTTGGCATTCAGCGCCGCAGCGGTGGTGCCGGTCTGCAATTGCAGAATCTGCCCGACGGTCAACGGTGCCTGGTTGATCGCGGCGACTTGCAAGCTGCCCAGGGCGGTGATCACGTCCGCCGTTGCGCCGTTGGCGGTCAGTACGGTGACCGCGGCCTGGATCAATTGCGCGGCGGTGACGTTGGTGTTGAGCAGCTGGGTGTAGTTACCGGCGGCCACGTTGAGGTTGACCGCCAGTTGGTTGAGGTAACTGAGCAGGTTGATATTGGTATTGAGCAAACCATTCCACCCGGCGACCGTCAGGTTGACGTTACCGCCGAGCAAGCCACTGAACAGCGGGTTCAACAGGCTCGCACTTGCGGTGTTGACGCTGGCCAGGGTGCTGTTGATGGTCAGTTGGGCCGAAGGTGGCGTGGGCACCGCCGCTACGGCGGTCGCGGTCAATACGGTATTGATGCTCACCGGATTGCCGGAGAACAACGCCCAAACCCCGGCGGCCACGCTGGTGGTCACGGTTTTGCTCACCACCACTTGAATCGCCGATGACACTGCAGGGTTGGCACTGAACATGCGCCGGCCCGACGCGCCGGTGGTCACGGTGCCGCATTGGGTCACCAGGGTATTGCCGCTGCCCACCACAAAATGATTGCGCGCCACACTCTGCCCGGCAAACGCCGCCGCGCTCAACCCGCTCAGGCACGTGCCGCTGCGGCTCACCGCTTCCAGCGCCGCCGTGTCTGCCACGCCTTGCAGCTTACGCTTCTCCAGGTACAGGCGGCCGCTGTCGATCATCAGCAATGTAAAGGCCAGCGCCACCGCCAACACGCCGGCGGCCATCAGGCCGATTGCGCCACCTTGCCTGGAACCAAGTCGGGGAGACATCGAGCACTCCTGTGCCGGCGAGTTGCCGAGCGCTTACTCTCCTGGGATGCTATTGAGTGTAGACAAGGGCTGGAGGTGGTGAAGATCAAAAATGTGGGGCTTGCCCGCGATGGCCATCGATATCTGTACAACCGGTTATTGGCAAGTGGGCTGTTGTGGCGTGCAGGCTTGTCCTGCGTTGGGTCGCGAAGCGGCCCCAGTATAGGCACTGCAGTTTTCCTGAAAGAACTCAGCGTCCGGGTTTGGGGCTGCTTCGCGGCCCAACGCAGGACAAGCCTGCTCGCCACAGGAGAAATTGGCTGCCTTCAAACGTTGTGTAGATACCTGTGCCACGATGGCGGCGGATCAGTCAATGCATCGGTGACTGACAGACCGCTATCGCGGGCAAGCCCGCTCCCACAGGGTTTGGCGGTGGTCTTTAGTGCGGTGGGTAGTTGGAGAGGATCCTGGTCACCGTGCTGCGAATGGCATCACTGCGATCCTGCGGGTTCGGCGTGCTGGCCATCATCTGCTCGTCGCTGCCACGCCATACCAGTTTGCCGTCCTTGCCGTCGAGCAGGTCGATCTGGATGGTCGCCACTTTGTAGGTGATGTTGCGCGTTTCGTTGTACATCGGCCCGCCCCAGTAGCCATTCCACGGGCCGCCCCAGGCGCCGCCGTAGTTGGTGGTGACTTGTTGCTGGCGCTCTTCGACGATCAGGTAGGCCTGTACATTCAGGTCGGCCCTGGTGCCTGCAGCGGCGGGGCGCAGGCCGCGCTGGTCGAGTTGCTCGCCCACGGCCTGGCGAATGCGTTGCTCGGTGAGGTCGCTCTTGATCCGTGGATCATCCGGGCGGTATTGCAGGGCCGGGTCTTTCCAGGCCCAGTTGCGGTACGCGCCAAAATCGCGGCTGGCATCAAAGTCATGGTTGACCTGGCTGGTCTGGCAGCCACTCAACAAGACCACTACAGCGAGTGCAGCAAGGCGACGAAGCATGAGGGTTCTCCAAAAAATGGAATAAGCCTGAGATGAGAATAGCTGCTAACTGGGTGGATAAGCGCTCATTGCCTTCTGCATCGCTTCGCGCAACGCATCAGCGCGTTCGCTCAGGCTACCCTGGCTGGTGGTTTCGGCGCTGGTGCTCCATACCGGCTGGCGCGTGCGGGCATCGAACAGGCTCACGCGGGCCACCGCAACTGTCACTTCATAGGTGCGTACCACCGGCACCGTGTTGTACATGCCGTAGCCATTGCCATAGCGGTTATAGCCACCGTAGCCGTAGCCATAGTCGTCCTGCACCTGGCGCAGGCGTTTTTCCAGACGCACGTCAGCAGTTACCAGCAGGTCGGGGGCGCGGCTGTCATGCAAAGGGCGCAAGCCGCGCTGATCTAGAGCGCCGCTGACCGCTTCGGCTATTTGCGCCGAATCCGCCCAGGCCGTCCCCGCGGGCAACTGGCCGTTAAGCCAGCCCCAACTGCGGTAGGCGCCATAGTCGCGCATCGGCGCCGGGTAGGCGCTGGCATCAAAGGTATTCGCTGCCTGGGCCGGAGCCGGCGGCATCGGGGCCGAGGCGGCCACGTAGGGGTTGGGCGTGGAACAGGCACCCAAGCCGAGGGATAACAGGATCAAACAGAGACGACGCATTTCGACCTCCGCAGACTGGGCCGCTTAAACCGGACGGCAGATCCAGTGCAAATAACGCCCAAGTCCGGCAAAGCTTGGGTGACGACGGTGAGCGAGTTCCATCTCCAACAAGTCCTGCAGATTGGCGCGAGCCTGGAACTCCATCGGCATATAGTCGTGGAACACCCGCACGCCGCTTTGGCTTTCGACCTGCCAAAGCCCTTCGAGTTGCGCCGCCAGTTCCCGTGGGTCGAGCGGTTGTTGCGGGGTAAGGCTTTGCTTCTCGCCGGCCATGTCGTTCTTGCGCATTTTGCGGAAGTGGCCTTTGAGCAGGTTGCGGTAAATCAGCGCATCACGGTTGTAGAACGCCAGCGACAACCAGCCGCCGGGCACCGTGAGCTGGTGCAGCACCGGCAGGATCGCGTGAGGTTCGGCCAGCCATTCGAGCACGGCGTGGCACAGGACCAGGTCGTAGGGCTCGGTGAGTTGGCCGAGCAATTGCTGCCAGGGCGCATGGATAAAAGTCGCGGTCTGCCCGGCGTCGGCAAACCGCTGACGGGCGCCTTCAAGCATCGGCTCGGCGGGCTCGGCCAGGGTCACTTGATGGCCGCGCTCAGCCAGCCACAGCGACATATGCCCCAGGCCCGCGCCGATATCGAGTACGCGCAAAGGGCGCTCGGGCAAGGCTTCAGTCAGGTCGGCCTGCAACACTGCCAGGCGAATCGCGCCTTTGGCGCCACCGTAGATCTTCTCGGCAAAGCGCGTGGCCAAATGGTCAAAGTGACGGTCACTCATGGGCAAACCGCCGTTCGCTGTCGGCCAGTTTGGCGCGTACCACTTCGTTCATGTCCAGGCCCAGCTCACTGCACAGCAACAGCAGGTACAGCACGATATCGCCGACTTCCTGCCCGGCGTGGGTGAGTTTGTCCGCCGGCAGTTGGCGCGACTGGTCTTCGGTCAGCCACTGGAATATTTCCACCAGCTCGGACATTTCCACACTGGCGGCCATGGCCAGGTTTTTAGGGCTGTGGAAGCGCTTCCAGTCGTTGGTATCGCGAATACGGTGCAAGCGTTCGGTGAGGTGTTCGAGGTTCATGCGGGGGCTCCTGAAGGTGTATAGCTTCGGGCGGATGCCGGGCGAAGGCAAGTGAATCCCTGTAACGCGTAAACCTCTATGCTAAAAGGGAACTCGCTTGGTGTAATAACGACCAAAGGCTCAGCGACGCCCACCTCTTCATCAGGACACACACATGCAGGTAGAAAGCTTTTTCGAATGGTTGGGCCAGGCACTGGGGTCCGTCATCCGCTTTATCGTCGACGGGCTCAGCGGGCTGTTCGGCGCCTTGACCCACGCGGGCGGCAACTTTATTGAAGGCCTGTCGCGCACATTGGGCATGGACACCTCAATCATCAGCATTGCCGCCCTCATCATCGGGTTGATGTTGCTGTACTCGGCGGTGCGTGCGTTTATGCGCGCCTCGATCATTATGGGAATTATCTGGTTGATGCTGGGTTTGTGGTTGCTCAGCTGGGTTGTGCATTAATACTTGAAAACACTCACCCTGCTGACAGATTGGCGCGACCGCCGCACCCATCGCCGCGTCTGGGCATTGGCGGCGCCGATGATCTTGTCGAACATCTCGGTGCCGCTGGTGGCCCTGGTGGACAGCATGGTCATCGGCCACCTGCCCCACGCCCATCAACTGGGCGCTGTGGCCGTGGGCGCCAGCCTGTATACCTTCCTGGCCTGGGCCATGGGCTTTCTGCGCATGGGTTCCACCGGGTTTGCCGCACAAGCCGCCGGGCGCGGGGATGGCGCGGCGCTCAGGCAAATCCTGCTGCAAGGTTTGTTGCTGGCGCTGGGGCTGGCCATGCTGCTGGGCACGGTGGGCATTCCGCTGAGCCATCTGGCCCTGGAGTGGATGCAGCCCTCGCCCGAGCTGAACCAACTGACCCGCGATTTTTTCCACACCCGCTTGTTCGGCCTGCCCGCCGCGCTGGCCAGCTATGCCTTGGTCGGCTGGTTCCTCGGCACGCAAAATGCGCGTGCGCCGCTGGCGATTCTGCTTACCACCAACCTCGTCAACATCGCCTTGAACCTGTGGTTTGTACTCGGTCTGGATTGGGGTGTGGTCGGCTCAGCACGCGCCTCCGTTATCGCCGAATGGACCGGCGCCCTGCTCGGCCTGGCCCTCACGCAAAAAGCCCTGCGCGCGTATCCCGGGCATATCGCCTGGGCCGCTTTGCAGCGCTGGCAAAGCTGGCGGCCGCTGTTGGCGGTGAACCGCGATATTTTTATCCGCAGCCTGGCGCTGCAGTCGGTGTTTTTCATGATCACGGTGCAAGGCGCACGCCTGGGCGATGCCACCGTGGCGGCCAATGCGCTGCTGCTCAACGGTCTGCTGTTGACGGCCCACGCCCTCGACGGTCTGGCCCACGCAGTGGAAGCGCTGTGCGGGCACGCCATCGGCGCCCATGATCGCCAGGCATTGCGCCGCTCGCTGGTGGTCGCTTGTGGCTGGTCATTGATCGCCAGCCTAGGGTTCGCCCTGCTGTTCACCTTCGCCGGGCACTTGTTTATCGCCATGCAAACCGATATCCCCAGCGTGCGCGAAACCGCCGATATCTACCTGCCTTACCTGGCCGTACTGCCGTTGATTGCGGTGTGGAGCTATTTACTGGACGGCCTGTTTATCGGTGCAACCCGCGCGCGGGAAATGCGTAACGGCATGCTGTTGACGGTGGTGATTGTGCTGCCATTCGCATGGGCCTTGCAGGGCTTGGGCAATCATGGGCTGTGGGTCACCTTCCTGCTGTTCATGGCCCTGCGCAGCCTGACACTGTGGGCAATTGCCTGGCGCCTGAACAAACAGGACCGCTGGCTCAGCGCCCGTTAGTAAAGAATGGCCGGTTTGCAGCGTAAGAAAAACTCACAACTGCGCGTGGAGCCTTTGCAAGGGCTACAACCACAGAGGATCCGCCTGGCCCACTCTCGCGAGCCAGAAGGAAACAGGAGCCTGCGTGAACACAGTACTTCCCCGCATTCCCCTCGGCGCATCCGACGCTCCGACATTGGCACCCCAGCCTGAAACGCCCAGCCCCTCGGCACCCACGCCTGACATTGGGCAACAGACACATACGTTGTTCAACGAAGCCAATGTACTGATCAAACGCGAAGTGGAAACCTGGCAAGACAGTGCCGGCAACTATCACTCAGCCAGCATGACTCACATCGTCACCGGCGATCAGGCAGACAATATAAAGATCACAGCCCATGACAGCAGGACATTGACGGCCATCATCAATGGGAAAACCTACCCCTTCCCAATGCCCGAAAGCACAGACCTGCACATGATAAATATTGAGACCCAGGGCGGAAATGACTCGGTGGTCATTGGCCCTGGCGTTAAGGCACCTGTTCGGATCATCACGGGCGACGGCAATGACCGGGTCAAGACCGGCGCCGGCTATGCACGGGTCAATGGGGGCAGCGGCAACGACTCCATTCACCTGGGTAGCGGCGGCGGAATCGCCTTGGGTGGTGACGGCGATGATCGGATGCGCGCAGGCACGGGCAGTGCCGTGCTGAGCGGTGGCAAAGGCAATGACGTGCTGCATGCAGGCAAGGGCGCCAATCACCGACTGGTGTATTTGAACGGCGACCAAGGCAATGACCAGCTGTATGCAGGCGCAGGCATCAACGTTTTAAATGGAGGCCGCGGCGACGATAAACTGGTGGGCGCCCGCAAGACCACGTTTTACGCAGGCGCAGGCCATGACGTGATTCACTCCACGAGTAAAAAAGATCGCATTTACGCCAAAGCGTCCGACAAGATTCATCACAATGGGCCTTCAAACGTCACGTTTATGGAGGTCAAGAACGTCGGGAGTAAAGGGCTGAAGATAGAAGGCAAACCCGAGTTCATCGACGCCGTGCAAGACGTTCTCGACCAGCTTCGAGGTTCGCCTGTCGGCCAGCGGATGCTTGAGCAAATGGACGACTTCGTGGACGACATAAGGTCTCCCGTCACCCTGCGAGAGTCTGCCGACATGAACGCCAGTTACTACTACTTCCGCAACGCCTACAGCGACGCGCTTTCCGCTTGGCAATCTTCGCAGTTTCAAAGCGAATCAGAATTGGGCTACATCAAAAATGAGGTGCCCGGTGCAGTCGCCACTCACGCCGAAATAGAGCTTCAAACCTTCCACTTCGGCCAACAGCTGTCGACCACACCGATGCTTGCACTCCAGCACGAGTTGGCCCATGCCTTCAATGGCGCCACTGGCACCTACCAACCCGGAAACCAACAGGCTTTTGGCCTCGATGGAAGCCCCATTGAGCGCTACGGTCAGCCGGTTTTCGTTAATAACGTCGAGTACCAAGCACTCGGCCTCGCCATTGAGGACGGGGAGCTGTTCGATCACGACAACAACCCGCTCACCCGGCCAACCACCCTCAATCCATCGCCCTTCACCGAGAATGCGCTACGCCAGGAAATGGGCGTGCCCTTGCGTGATCGCTACCTATGGGATGAGGCGCCGCACGCAGTTTAATCAATAGACGGGAGCCAACCTGTCAGTTCTCACAGGTTACAAACCCGACTTTCCGGCGTTGAATGGAGATCACCGCTGAAGAGCCTTCAGCTTAAGGCTGCGATCTTATTGCACTCAAGGAAGAACCCACATGAGTAACAACACCTACTTGATTATTGGCGCGTTGATAGTGGTCGCATTGATCGCCGCCGCTGTTATTCGCTCGTCCAAGAAGAAACCAGCCACCCCCCCTGTCGAAGCCGTCGCCGAGCCGTCCGTTCAGGTTCCCCCCGTCACTCCGGACACGGGCGAATGGACACTCAAACTGGACGACGCTCCGTCAACACTCCCAGCGCAGCCCGCCATCCAGAAAGGCGTGGAGGTTTGGAATCAAACGGATTTCCACGTCTTCGTGACACAACAAGGCATAAGAGCGACGCTGCCACCCCAGGGTCGAACACTGATGGACAATAGCGCTAGTCTGACAGTCAGCCCTTCAGCGCAAAACACGCTGCAGTCTGTAGCGCTGGAGGAAACCAGCCCCGAGAGCTCAGCGCAGTACACCCTGATAATCCGGTAAAGCCAGCCTCACTGGCCTGGAGTGGAGCGAATAAACGCCGTGACCCGATCCAGCACCGGCGCCAGCCAGCGCAATGGCTTGGCAATGGACGCCACTAATGTCGCGTGGCTGGTTCTGGTGAAATAAAACGCCTCGACTGGCACACCCGCTTCACGCAGCTTGTTAGCCAACCCGCCCGTATTGCGCGTGGGGTTGACCAGCGTGTCGCTCACCGAGGCGATCAACAGGCTTGGTGGAGCGTCGTAACTGACGTGGTTGATGGGCTGGGAATCGGGCGGTGAGTCCGGGAAGAAAAACACAGGGCGCACATCGCGGTTTTCAATCGGCAGGAAGTCATAAGGCCCGGCCAGGCCGATCCAGCCCTTGAGCATCGAGGGTGACAGGTTCACTTCTTTGAGCCAACGCGCATCCAGCGCCAGCATCGAGGCGTTGTACGCGCCGGAGCTATGGCCCATCAGGTAGAGCTGCTTGGGGTCGGCGCCATATTCGGCGATGTGCTGATGAGTCCAGGCCACCGCTTGGGCGCCGTCCTGGAGAAAAGCGGGGTAACGCACTTGCGGGTAGAGCCGATAGTCCGCGATGACCACCACAATGCCGCGTGAAGCCAGGGCTTCGCCGACGAAACCGTAGTCATCCTTGGAGCCGCTGTTCCAGCTGCCACCGTAGAAAAACACCACGACAGGGGCATTGGGCAAGGCAGTGACGGGACGGTAAATATCGAGTTTCTGGCGCGGGTCGGGGCCGTAGGCAATCGATGAGGTTTTGGTGAACGTGCTGGAAGGGGTCAGTGCGTTGAGCACTTTGATCGGCGAGCAGGCCGAGAGGAATGCGGCGACTGCCAGGGTTAACGCTTGCAGCCATTTGCTCGACATCGTTCAGACCTCACACAGAAGGTACGACCAAACGAAAATCCAAATGTGGGAGCTGGCTTGCCTGCGATAGCGGTGTGTCAGCCCTGAATGTGCGGACTGATACACCGCCATCGCGGGCAAGCCCGCTCCCACACTGGATCTCTGTTACTTGAAGATCTTGGTGGGAGCAGTGTACTTACGAGGACAGGTAGGACGAACGCGTCAGCCCCAGACGCAACGCATCCAGGAACTGCGTACGCTCGCTGGCACTGATCTTCGCGCTGGCGCACTTGTCGCGGTAGTGCGTCATCAACTCCTCCGGCGACAAGTGCACGTAGCGCAGCATGTCTTCGATGGTGTCGTGGGTCTCGATCCCGGCGCTGTACACCGAACCGTCTTCACGCTGGTAGATGTTTACCGAGTCGGTGTCACCGAACAGGTTGTGCATGTCACCGAGAATTTCCTGGTAAGCGCCCACCAGGAAGATGCCCAGCAAGTAGTCTTCACCTTCGTTCAAGCCATGCACCGGCAGGCTGGTCTCGATGCTCTGCTCGTCGACGTATTGCTTGATCTTGCCGTCGGAGTCGCAGGTCAGGTCTTGCAGCACGGCGCGGCGCAGCGGCTCTTCGTCGAGACGGTGCAGCGGCAGAATCGGCAGCACCTGGCCGATCGCCCAGGTGTCCGGCAGGCTCTGGAACACCGAGAAGTTGCAGATGTATTTGTCGGCCAGCTTGTCGTTGAGCTCGTCCAGCACTTGGCGGTGCGAGCGCTGGCGGGCTTTGAGCGAGTTGTGCAGGCGACGGCACACGGCGAAGTAACACTGTTCGGCCAGGGCTTTTTCCGCCAGGGTCAGCTTGCCGTCGGCGTACTGTGTAGCCACGTCGCTCATGTAGTGAGTGGCGCGCCAATACGTCTCGGTGACCATCTCGATGTCGGTCGGGCCCAGCAGGTCCACCAGCCATTGCACGGTTTCCGGCAGGCTTTCCTTGTTCTCGATCTGCGGCACGTCGTCGTTGTGTTTTTCAACGTCGGTGACCTGTACCACCAGCATGGCGTGGTGGGCGGTCAGGGAGCGGCCGCTTTCGGAGAAGATGTGCGGGTGCGGCAGGCTCTGCGCGTCGCAGAATTCCTTGAGCATGCCCACCACTACACCGGCGTAATCGTCCATGTCGTAGTTGATCGAGCTGGCATTACGCGAGTGCGTGCCGTCGTAGTCCACGCCCAGGCCGCCACCCACATCGATGTGGTCGACCGGCAGGCCGAGGTTGCGCAATTCGCCGTAGTAACGAATGGCTTCCTTGAAACCGTGCTGGTAGTCGGCCAGGTTGGCGATCTGCGAACCCATATGAAAGTGCAGCAGGCGGATGCCCTGGTCCAGGCCGGCAGCGCGGAAGCGCTCGACCACCGACAGCAATTGCGCCGCCGACAAACCGAACTTGGACTTCTCGCCACCGGTGTCGGCCCATTTGCTCGACGCCAGCGACGACAAACGCACACGCAGGCCAACCTGCGGCTTGACCTTGAGGCTCGCAGCCTCTTCGATCACCAGGCCGACTTCGGATTCTTTCTCGATCACGATAAACACATTGTGACCAAGCTTCTGGCCCATCAGCGCGAGGCGGATGAACTCACGGTCCTTGTAACCGTTGCAGACGATGGTGCCGCCCTTCGGCGCCAGGGCCAGCACGGCCAACAGCTCAGGCTTGGAGCCGGCTTCCAGGCCGATCGACACGTTCTGGGTGGCGATGATGTTCTCGATCACCGCTTCCTGCTGGTTCACCTTGATCGGGTACAGCGCGGTGTACTTGCTCTGGTATTCCAGGCGCTCGATGTTCGAATCGAACGCACCGGTCAGTTGGCGTACACGGTCTTGCAGGATGTCGGGGAAACGCACCAGCAGCGGCAAGGACAGGCCGCTTTTGCGCAGCTCGTCGACTTGCTCGTAGAGATCAACCGGCGTGCTGTTCGGGCCGTTCGGACGGACTTCAACGCGACCGGCATCATTGATCGCGAAATATCCGGCCCCCCAATGGCGAATCCCATAAACACTGCGGCTGTCCGCAACTGTCCATTGGCTGCCATCGTCTTTGCGTGTGCGTCGTACGGACATCGAAGTCCCCTATATAAAGTCGAAGATCACCACGCCCTTCTTGCAAGGCTGGCGAAGTCTAAAGAATGAAAATGACGATTTGCCTGTAAGGAAGGTAGACCCCACTCGCAGGACAGAGTTTAGACACCGGTCAGGAACAGGCTCTGTGAAAACCATGGAGACGACAGTTCGCGTTCAGCAAAGGGCCATCGGGGTGGGTTTCACAGAGGCTGCTAGCCGCCGGATTTCTTCGCTTTGTAACCCAGCTTGATCAGCTCGGCCAACAGCAACTCGACGTGATCGCCCTGGATCTCGATGACACCGTCTTTCAACGCGCCACCGGTGCCACAGCGCTTTTTCAGCGTGGTAGCCAGTTCCTTCAGGGCTTCTTCAGCCAAAGGCACGCCAGTGATGGTAGTCACCGTCTTGCCGCCACGGCCTTTGCTCTCGCGTCGTACGCGGGCAATGCCGTCGCCTTCAGGGATCAGGGTCTGTTTGCAGGTACACGAATCCACGGGCTGACGACAGTCCGGGCAGTGTCGACCTGCGTCGGTGGAAAATACCAGGCCACCAAGGGCGGCGAAGGATGCGGCTTTTTTGGCCACCGGCAATCCTCTTGGGAGGACAAAGACTGATCGGAACCCGGCTCTCGTTACAAAAGGCAGCTTACCGACCGCGAAGCCCCACTCAGGCAGGGGCAGCGCTACCGAAACGCCAAGGCGGTTCGGGTGAAAAGGCGCGCAGTGTAACGGCAAAAAGCCGCCTTGCTAAGAGCCAAATAGCGCCAATTTATGCAACTTTAGCGACGTGAGGCCAGATAGCGCCGCAAGCCCTCTTGAGCATCCGGGCAGTAAGGCTTTTGTTGAGCTTCCTGCAGGACCGTTTCAATGGGCAGAAACCGCGCTTCCATGACCTCCTCGGGCTGTAAGCGCAATGGGCCATCCCAGACTGCCGAGTAAGATTTGCACCACAGCCGGCTGCCCTCCTCCTCAAAGTAGAAGTGGTCGTGCTCGACCAGTTCCACACCGCCCACGCCGAGTTCCTCTTCCAGCTCACGGGCAGCCGAAACCGCGTAGGTCTCGCCCGCCGCCACCATGCCACCTGCCGCCGTGTCCCAAAAGCCGGGATACAGGGCTTTGCTCAGGGTGCGTCGATGCACACACAGTTCACCGGCGGAGTTGAACAGGAAGATAAAGGTGCAACGGCCGATCAGGCCGCGCTGGCGCAGGTCGGACCTGACAAGGTCGCCGAGCAGGTTGTCCTGCTCGTCCACCCAGCAGATCAGTTCAGCATCAGAGGCCACACGGTGTGCGACCTCCTTTTGAGAAGCGTCCATCATTACCCCTGGTTGAGGAGCTGACGCAAGTCGATCACTGCAGCGTTTGCCCGGGAAATATAGTTGGCCATGACCAACGAGTGGTTGGCGAGGATGCCAAAGCCACTGCCGTTAAGAATCATAGGGCTCCACACCGGCTCCTGCGAGGCTTCCAACTCGCGAATGATCTGACGCACGCTGACGGTGGCGTTTTTCTTGGCCAGCACGTCGGCGAAGTCGACTTCAATCGCGCGCAACAGGTGAGACAAGGCCCACGCCTGGCCACGGGCTTCGTAGAACACGTTGTCGATCTGCATCCATGGGGTTTCCACCACTTCTTCATCGACCTGCGGCACTTCACCCGGCGCCAGGGCTTCGGTTTTCAGTGCGGTGTTGAGCTTCACCCGACCCACACTGGCCGACAGGCGTTGCGACAACGAACCCAGGCGCGTGGCGACATCACCCAGCCAGTTGTTCAGGTTGTCGGCGCGGGCATAGAACAGCGCGCCCTTCTGGTTCGGGTCGGACAGTCGTGCCTCGTAGCGGCTCAGGGAGTTGATGCCTTCCTGGTATTCCGACTCGCTGGACGGCAGCACCCAGCTCTTGTTGTCGAAGTTAAAGCGCGGTTCAGCCTTGGCCAAATCCGCGTCTTCAGCCGACTGCGACTGTGAACGGGCGAAGTCTTTACGCAAGGCGCGGGTCAGGTCACGCACCTGCACCAGCACGCCATATTCCCAGCTCGGCATGTTATCCATCCACAGGCCTGGCGGGAAACGGTCGTTGGAAATGTAGCCACCAGGCTTGTTCAGCAAGGTGCCGACCACGGTCTTGAGGGTTTCGACGGTGGTGTAGCCAATCACCATCTGCTTGCCTTCCTTCTCGGCGGCAAGCTGGGCGTTTTGCTGGACCGGGAACAGCGCCGGCTCTTCGCTCCAGTACCAACCCAGGCCGCCGGTGACCAACAGGTACAAGGCCAGCACGCTGAGCAGCGCTTTGCTCATCAGCAGGTTGCGAAAGTAGCCGCGTTGGGTCGACTTTGGCTCAGGGGCGGGGCCTTTGGCACTGCCTGCACGGTTTTTCCAGTCCAGCATGGCGATATCCTTTCAATCACTTGAGTTCATGCACGTCAATTGTCCGGGTGCGGTCAAACACTCCGACCACAACCCTACCCCATCGTGCCCATCGGCGCGGGGCTTTTAACCGAAAGTGGCAGGTGGGAGACGTTCGACTATAAAGGATGCACGCTTTTTACGCAGCGTGACCATTGGGTCGGTAACTGAATCCCCAAGACTTGCACTTAATTGACGTATGACACTCATGCAACAGAAAAGAGGTGCTAGCATAGAGCCATCAGTCGACCTCAGCATGCACCCTCACTAGTAGTCAGGATATGACCGAGCCAGAAGACCCCAGCCGTGAGCGTCTCAAGCACCATTTTGCCCAGCGGGTAATTCATCAGGCACGTCAAATTCTTGAGATCTGGCAACGCCTGCAACGCAGCGAATGGTCGAACACCGATTTGTCCGAACTCAGCGAAGCCAACCTGCGCCTGCTGCGCTTTGCCGAGCGTTTCGAACAGCCGGAACACGGCCAACTGGCACGACACATCGGCGAATCGCTCAAGGTGGTGGACGAAAATCGCGGCCGGCTGAGCAGCCAGGTCATCACCGAACTCAACCGCCTGATGCAACGCCTGTCCCGCACCGGTCTGCGCCAGGGTGATCAGCTGGAACAAACCTTACTGCCGCCGATGCGCAAGCCCATCTACGTGATGCTGGCCGATCACGACCGCGCCGAACGCCTGGCCAAGCAGTTGGAATTCTTTGGCATGAGCGCCCAGTCCCTGGACAGTGTGCCGGCGTTTCGTGCCTCCCTCGCCGAGCGCCTGCCGTCGGCGATTGTGATGGATGTGGACTTCTGCGGGGCGGGCCTGGGCCTCAAGTTGGCCGCCGAAGCCCAGGAAGGCCTCGAGCAAAAGCTGCCACTGCTGTTTTTCAGCTTGCACGAAACCGACACGCCAACGCGCCTGGCCGCCGTGCGCGCCGGTGGCCAGGAGTTCCTCACCGGCACCCTGGAAGCGTCGAGCCTCTTGGAAAAGATCGAAGTGCTGACCTGCGTCGCGCAGTACGAACCTTATAAAGTGCTGATCATCGATGACTCGCGGGCACAAGCGCTGCACACCGAGCGCCTGCTCAACAGCGCCGGCATCGTCACGCGCACCTTGATCGAACCGATCCAGGCCATGGCCGAACTGGCGGATTTCCAGCCGGACCTGATCATCCTCGACATGTATATGCCTGCCTGTACCGGCACCGAACTGGCCAAGGTGATTCGCCACAACGACCGGTACGTCAGTGTGCCGATCATCTACCTGTCGGCCGAAGACGACCTGGATAAACAGCTGGACGCCATGAGCGAAGGCGGCGACGACTTCCTCACCAAGCCGATCAAGCCGCGCCACCTGATCACCACCGTGCGCAACCGAGCCGCCCGTGCCCGTAACCTCAAGGCGCGAATGGTGCGCGACAGCCTGACCGGGCTATACAACCACACCCATATCCTGCAATTGCTCGAAGACTGCAGCTTCCGCGCCCGCCGCGAGAACAAGCCACTGAGCTTTGCGATGCTCGACATCGACCACTTCAAGCGCGTCAACGACAGCCACGGCCACCCCATGGGCGACCGCGTGATCAAGAGCCTGGCGCTGTTTCTCAAGCAACGCCTGCGCAAGACCGACTACATCGGGCGCTACGGCGGCGAAGAGTTCGCCATCGTGATGCCCGACACCGACCTGGAGTCGGCCTGCAAGGTACTGGACGAAATCCGTGGGCGCTTTGCCGAAATTCACTACCCGGCCCAGCCGCAGGATTTATGGTGCACCTTCAGCGCCGGGCTGGTGGAGCTGTGCGACGGCTCCGACAGCCTGATGATGGCTGCCCAGGCCGACGAGGCGCTGTACCGCGCCAAGGACGCAGGACGCAACCGCGTGCAAGCCGCTCGTACATCAAAGCAAAGTGCCACCTTTTCACCGGAATCCACCGAATCCGTCATAACTTTGTAATGGAAACGCAATAACTTCAGGCACTTATCTTTTGCTGTCGGTTGAAACCACGCATGCGCCTGAAGCTGCTGACCAATCTCAATACCCTTCTGCTGGTGGCCGTGTGCCTGGCCCTTGGAGCGACGCTATGGTGGTCGCAACGTGCGCTGGAACGGCCGTATCTGCTGATGGAACGCTACCTGGGCCTGTCGCAGACCTTTCAGAACCAGGCCGCACGCAACATTGATGATTACCTCTCCAGCGGCGATGCCCTGCGTTTGAGCAGCGCCAGTCAAAGCCTGGAAAACCTGTTGCAGCATCTTGACGAATTGCCGGCAGAACCTGGGCAAAACCTGCGCCCCAGCCTGGTGGATCTGGACACCTTCAGCAAAACCGACCTGCTCGCCGCCGGCAAACTGGCGGGCGACCCGCAAGCCCTGTTGCTGCAAGCCGAACGTGAGCTGGGCGCGAACCTTGAGCAACTGAGCCAATACGCCACGGGCGTCAACTCACCAGACGCCGCTCGCTACCTGCCGCCCTTGCTGGCCGCGTCCCAGCACCTGGGCAAACTGTCCCTGGCCCGCGACAAACTGGTCAGCAGCGGGCGCGCGGAGTTGGCCGATGACGTGGAGCGCGAGGTCGCCAGTATCCGCACTCAGGCCGACGTGTTGGCGGGGTTGCCATTGCTTGGTGTCAAGGCCAGCAGTGAATCCAGCGCCGATGATTTTTCCGCCATGATGGGCCTGGAAAACAGCGAGAAAGCCGAAGTTCAGGACACCGGCGTCGACCTCAAGCGCGAACTCAACAGCCTGTTGACCCGCTACCCCGCCGAACTCAAGCGTACCCGCGAGCAAATCCAGCAGCGCACCGCACTGGCCGCCGCCACTCATTTAAAAATCGCCGCCGTGCAACAGGCCATCTCCGGCCTGGAGCCGGTGGTACGCGCCCAACACGCCAGGATCCAGGGCGAAGTTCGCCTGTTACAAGGCGTGATGATCGGCCTGATCCTGCTGATTGCCCTGCTGATCGACACCCTGCAACGGCGCCTGGCGCGGGTGCTGACCAACCTCGCGCCCGCCCTGTCGACCTGGGCCGAAGGTGATTTCAGCCAGCCGATTGCGCTGGGCAAGACCAACCGCGAACTGCACGATATTGAAGCCTCGCTGAACCGCTTGCGCGCTTACCTGGTGGACCTGGTGGGCACCATTCGCGCAAATGCCGAACAAGTCGTCGGCAGCAGCCGCGCCCTGGCCGAGCTGAGCAGTGGCCTGCACGACGGGGCCGAGCGTCAGGCCGGCGATACTGCGCAGATCCGCGATTCCCTGGGCGAGCTGGAAGCCACCATTCAGCAAGTGGCCGGCGATGCCAGCCAGGCCGCCGGTGCCAGCCGCAGTGCAGGCCTGGCCGTGGAACAGGGCCAACGGGTGATCGGCCTGAGCCTCACCGGCTTGCACGCACTGGTGGGTGAAGTGCAGCAAAATGCGCAGATGATCGAAAAACTCGCGGAAGAATCCGCCACCATCGGCGGCGTGCTCACCGTGATTCGCTCGATTGCCGACCAGACCAACCTGCTGGCCCTCAACGCCGCCATCGAGGCTGCGCGCGCCGGGGAAGCCGGGCGTGGGTTTGCCGTGGTGGCTGACGAAGTGCGCACCCTGGCCCAGCGCACGGCGGGCGCCACCGCTGAAATCCAGGGTTTGATCACCGGCCTGCAAAGCGCCGCCCATCAGTCGGTGCAGGGCATGCGCGCGCAGGTCGAACACGCCGAAGCCACCGCCCAGCAGGCCCAGGCGGCCGACGGCGCGTTGGATGAAATCGTCGGGGCGATCCAGACCATTTCCGACACTGCCGTGCGCATCGCCGATGTGACCGCGCAGCAGAGTGGCGCCGTCAGTGAGATTCGTGACAACAGCGAGCGGATTCACCAGCTGGGCGAGGATAATTTGCTGCGAATCGGCCAAGGCCGCAGCCAGGGTGAGCATCTGTTGGAACTGGGTGGGCAACTGAACACTGCCGTGCAGGCGTTTCGCGTCTAATGCGATCGAGATCGTGCCCACGCTCTGCGTGGTCATGCATCCTGTGACGCTCCGCGTCACGACTTTAGAGCGGGACGCGGAGCGTCCGGGGCGGCATTCCCACGCGGAGCGTGGGAACGATCAATCACTGACCAAATCCAGCCTCACAGTCACAAATTTTGCGCAATCATCGCTAATCGTGCCGCCTACTGCATAGAACTGGACAGTCACAAAGGCTTTGCGGCATAGTCGCCGGGTTCTGACGCACCCACATCAATAACAAGGAACAGCCGATGGCGACCTTACTGGTTCTTCACGGACCCAACCTGAACCTGCTCGGTACCCGTGAACCGGGTGTCTACGGGGCGGTGACCCTGGAACAGATCAACCTTGATCTGGAACGCCGGGCGCGTGAAGCCGGCCACCATTTGCTGTACCTGCAAAGCAATGCCGAGTACGAATTGATTGATCGCATCCATGCCGCGCGTGGCGAAGGCGTGGACTTTATCCTGATCAATCCCGCCGCTTTTACGCATACAAGTGTTGCATTACGTGACGCGCTGCTGGCGGTGAGCATCCCATTTATCGAAGTGCATTTGTCGAACGTGCACAAACGCGAAGCTTTCCGCCATCACTCCTACTTCTCCGACGTAGCGGTAGGTGTGATCTGCGGCCTTGGCGCCAGCGGTTACCGACTGGCCCTGGAGGCCGCCCTGGAACAACTTGAACAACCGGCCAAGCGCCCCTGACCGACCCTTGGGAGTTGATGATTCATGGATATCCGTAAAGTTAAGAAACTGATCGAACTGCTGGAAGAATCCGGTATCGACGAGCTGGAAATCAAGGAAGGCGAAGAGTCCGTACGGATCAGCCGCCACAGCAAGACCCCGGCTCAACAGTTCTACGCGCCACAGATGCAAGCACCTGCTCCGGCTGCCGCACCTGCCGCCGCCCCGGCTGCTGCCGCTGCACCTGCCGCCCCAGCCGCGCCTGCGCTGAACGGCTTCGTGGTCAAGTCGCCAATGGTCGGTACTTTCTACCGCACCCCGGCACCGACCTCGCCAGCCTTCGTTGAAGTCGGCGCAACCGTGAAAGTGGGCGACACCATCTGCATCGTTGAAGCGATGAAAATGATGAACCACATCACCGCTGAAAAAGCCGGCGTCATCGAATCCATCCTGGTAGAAAACGGTCAGCCGGTTGAGTACGACCAGCCGCTGTTCACCATCGTTTGAACCGCGGAGCGCCTTCGATGTTGAAACCTGCGAAGAAACTGCAAAAAGTCCTGATCGCCAACCGCGGCGAGATCGCGCTGCGTATCCTGCGCGCCTGTAAGGAAGAGGGCATCAAGACCGTCGCTGTTTACTCGACGGCCGATACCGAATTGATGCACGTGAAACTGGCGGACGAAAGCATTTGCATCGGCCCGCCACTGGCCACGAACTCGTACCTGAAAGTCTCGAACATCATCGCGGCCGCTGAAGTGACCGGCGCTGATGGCATCCACCCAGGCTACGGCTTCCTCGCGGAAAACGCCGATTTCGCCGAACAGGTGGAAAAATCCGGCTTCGCCTTCATCGGCCCTAAAGCCGAAACCATCCGCCTGATGGGCGACAAGGTTTCGGCCAAGGACGCCATGATCGCAGCCGGCGTGCCAACCGTTCCAGGTTCCGACGGCCCACTGCCGGAAGACGAGGCAACCGCCCTGCGCATTGGTCGCGAAGTCGGTTACCCGGTGATCATCAAGGCCGCCGGTGGCGGTGGTGGTCGCGGCATGCGTGTGGTGCACAAGGAAGAAGACCTGATCGAAGCTGCCAAGCAGACCCGCTCCGAAGCGGCTGCCTGGTTCGGCAACCCGATGGTTTACCTGGAGAAGTACCTGACCAACCCACGTCACGTGGAAGTGCAGGTACTGTCCGACGGCCAGGGCCACGCCATCCACCTGGGCGACCGCGATTGCTCGCTGCAACGTCGTCACCAGAAGGTACTGGAAGAGGCACCGGCACCGGGCCTGGACGAAACCGCGCGCCAGGAAGTACTGGCTCGTTGCGTCAAGGCGTGCATCGACATCAACTACCGTGGCGCTGGTACCTTTGAGTTCCTCTACGAGAACGGCCGCTTCTACTTCATCGAGATGAACACTCGTGTGCAGGTAGAGCATCCGGTTTCGGAGATGGTCACCGGTATCGACATCGTCAAGGAAATGCTGAGCATCGCTGCCGGCAACGTGCTGTCCTTCACCCAGGACGACGTGAAGATCCACGGCCACTCCCTGGAGTGCCGGATCAACGCCGAAGACCCGAAAACCTTTATCCCAAGCCCTGGCCTGGTCAAGCATTTCCACGCGCCGGGCGGCAACGGCGTGCGTGTGGATTCGCACCTGTACAGCGGCTACAAGGTTCCGTCCAACTACGACTCGCTGATCGGCAAGCTGATCACCTGGGGCGCCACCCGCGACGAGGCCATGGCCCGTATGCGCAATGCCCTGGACGAAATCGTGGTAGACGGCATCAAGACCAACATCCCGCTGCATCGGGATCTGGTACGCGATGAAGGCTTCTGCGAAGGTGGTGTGAACATTCACTACCTGGAACACAAGCTGGCCAACCAGTAAGTGCTCCACCCAACAAAGCCGCCTTCGGGCGGCTTTGTTGTTTGTGGGCCCGCAAGAACACCGCCGCCCCCATGTGTGCGGGCTTGTGTGGGAGCTGGCTTGTGTGGGAGCTGGCTCCCACACAAGCCAGCTCGCCACAAACTCGCCGCTCGCGTAAACTTGCGCGCTTTCGCGACCCAGCCGTCGCACACTCATTTTTTCAAAGGTGCCCGCCATGCCTTGGCTGCAAGTCCGTCTCGCCATCAGCCCAGAACAAGCCGAAACCTACGAAGACGCTTTCCTCGAAGTCGGCGCCGTGTCGGTGACCTTCATGGACGCCGAAGACCAGCCGATCTTCGAACCGGAACTCAATACCACGCCGCTGTGGTCCCACACCCATCTGCTGGCCCTGTTCGAAGACGGCACCGATGCCGCCGCCGTGCTGGCCCACATGGAACTGCTCACCGGCAGCCCGCTGCCCGAGCACCACAGCGAAGTGATCGAAGACCAGGATTGGGAACGCAGCTGGATGGACAACTTCCAGCCAATGCGTTTCGGCCAGCGCCTGTGGATCGTGCCAAGCTGGCACGCCGCGCCTGAGCCGAATGCCGTCAACTTGCTGCTGGACCCGGGCCTGGCGTTCGGCACCGGCACCCACCCTACCACCGCGCTGTGCCTGGAATGGCTGGACGGCCAGGACCTGAGCGACTGCAACGTGCTGGATTTCGGCTGCGGCTCAGGGATCCTGGCGATTGCCGCGCTGCTGCTGGGCGCCAAGGAAGCGGTCGGCACCGATATCGACGTGCAAGCCCTGGAAGCTTCCCGTGATAACGCCGGGCGCAATAACATTGCTGAAGGCAAATTCCCACTCTACCTGCCGGAAGATTTGCCCCAGGTGCAGGCCGATGTGCTGATGGCCAATATCCTCGCCGGCCCGCTGGTGTCGTTGGCGCCGCAGCTGTCGAGCCTGGTCAAGCCGGGCGGGCGCCTGGCGTTGTCGGGCATCCTCGCCGAGCAAGGCGAAGACGTGGCCGCTGCCTACGCCAAGGATTTCGAACTGGACCCGATCGCCAACCGTGATGGCTGGGTACGCATCAGTGGTCGTCGGCGCTAGAATGAGCGCTTGCCTGAATCGGATGGCCGCATGACCGACAGTTTCGTCACCCAGTGCCCACACTGCCAAGCCCGTTTTCGCGTCAGCCACGCACAACTGAGTGTGGCCCGCGGCGTGGTGCGCTGCGGCTCGTGCCTGCAAGTGTTCAACGCCGCTCGCCAGTTGCTGGAGCAGCGCGGCCAGGTGCCTGCGCCTGAGCAGCCGGCCGTTGCCGAGAAGGCCACTGAGCCGACCGCCGAGGCCCCACGGGCCATCAGCCAGAAGCAGTGGAACGCCGAAGAACTGGACCTGGACAACCTGGACCTGGACGAAGAACTGGCCAAGCTGGAGCGTCGTCAGGCACCGGCTGACCGTCGCCAGCCTGAAGATGCCCTGAGCGCTACGCGCGGCACTGCCAAGGCCGAAGAAGAACAGTGGGCCGCCAGCCTGTTCAGTGAACCGCCCGAGGAGCGCACCCCAGCGCCCGAGGATGAGCCAGAGCCAGAGCCGGCCACTGCGACACGCCAGCGCACCGAACCCTCCATGTCGTTTCGCCTTGACGACATCGACGATGAACCGCCACTGCGCTCGGCGCCCCACGATGAAGATGACGATATCGACCCGCCGTTCACGCCCTTGACCCAGGCCCTGGACGAACCGGAACCCGAAGATCGCCCGCAACCGCGTCGCAAGCGCACGCGCCCCGAGCCAAGTGTTCACGATGACGTACTCCAGGACCTGGAAGACGACCCGCTGCACCTTTACGCCCAAAAGCGCCCGTCCGGTTGGGGCCGCCGCCTGATCTGGATGCTGCTGGTGCTGATCGCCGCCGCAGGCCTCGCAGGCCAGTACATCGCGTATCAATTCGACGACCTGGCCCGCCAGGATGCCTACCGCCCATGGTTTCAGCAGCTGTGCCCGTCACTGGGTTGCACGGTGCCATCGCGGGTCGATATCGCCCATATCAAGAGCAGCAACCTGGTGGTGCGCAGCAACCCGGAGTTTGCCGGGGCGCTGGTGGTGGATGCGATCATCTATAACCGGGCGACGTTTTCCCAGCCCTTTCCGTTGCTGGAACTGCGTTTCGCCGACATGAACGGCAATCTGATCGCCAGTCGTCGCTTCAAACCCGGCGAATACCTGAGCGGCGAATTGGCCGGCGTCAGCGAAATGCCATCGCAGACACCGATCCACATCTCCCTGGATATCCTTGACCCAGGCAATAAAGCGGTGAATTACAGCCTGAGTTTTCACTCGCCCGAGTGAACCGGCGCAGGTTCTGAGGTTTGACGGCAAATTATTGACTTTGCGCTGCGCAACCAAACCGGCGGCGATAAAGAAATAACTGTTCAGATTTTATCCAATTCAGCCTTTATCCAGTCATCGAGAGCGGGTATCATGCCAACCCTTTTTCGAACTCTAATGATCCGGCCCCACAACAGGGAAGTCCTATGTCGGCGGTACGCATCGGCCCATACACATTGCAAAACGGCTTGATCCTCGCCCCGATGGCGGGCGTCACCGACCAGCCCTTTCGTCAGCTGTGCAAGCGTTTGGGCGCGGGTCTAGTAGTCTCTGAAATGGTCACCAGCGACATGAGCTTGTGGAACACCCGCAAATCGCGGATGCGCATGATCCACGAAGGTGATCCCGAGCCCCGCTCGGTGCAGATCGCCGGGGGTGATGCGCAAATGCTGGCAGATGCGGCCCGAGCCAACGTGGAGTTGGGCGCACAGATCATCGACATCAACATGGGCTGCCCGGCCAAGAAGGTCTGCAACAAGGCCGCCGGTTCCGCATTGTTGAAAGATGAGCAGTTGGTAGCCGAGATCCTGCAGGCCGTTGTCGCCGCAGTGGATGTGCCGGTCACCCTGAAGATTCGTACCGGCTGGGACCGGGACAACAAAAATGGCCTGACAGTGGCGAAGATCGCTGAACAGGCCGGGATTACAGCGCTGGCGGTGCATGGCCGCACCCGCGCCGACCTTTACACAGGTGAAGCTGAGTACGACACCATTGCCGCGATCAAGCAGGCGGTGTCGATGCCGGTCTTTGCCAATGGCGATATCGACTCAGCCGAGAAAGCCCGGCGCGTGCTGCACGCAACCGGTGCCGATGGCTTGTTGATTGGCCGGGCCGCCCAGGGGCGGCCATGGATTTTTCGTGAGATCGAACACTTTCTGCGTACCGGCGAAGTCTTGCCGGCACCGGAGTTGATCGAGGTGGAACGTATTCTGCTAGAGCATCTGGCCGCCCTGCACGCCTTCTATGGAGACGTGATGGGAGTACGCATTGCTCGCAAGCATGTCGGCTGGTATCTCGCCACCTTGCCGGGCGCCAAGGAATTCCGCGCTCAGTTCAATCGTTTGGATGAAACGCAGGCACAGGTCGCCACCGTTCGTGAGTTCTTCGCCGAACGTGACAAGAGCCTGGGAACAGGGGATGGAGAGGGGGTGGCCGCATGACGATGATGACCGAGACTTTAGTGAGTGGAACAGCACCCGTGAGCGACAACGTCAATTTGAAACAGCACCTGAACACGCCGAGCGAAGAAGGTCAGACCCTTCGTGGGAGTGTCGAGAAGGCGCTGCACAATTATTTCGCCCACCTTGAGGGCGCTTCCGTCACGGACGTGTACAACCTGGTGCTCTCCGAAGTCGAGGCGCCGTTGCTCGAAAGCGTGATGAACTACGTCAAGGGCAACCAGACCAAAGCCAGTGAGCTGCTGGGCCTCAACCGTGGCACCTTGCGCAAAAAGCTCAAACAATACGATTTGCTGTAAGCATTCAATCAAACCAGAAAGGCGCCCGCGTAAAAACGGTCGCCTTTTTTGCTGACTCCTTTGCTTTTGATGGAAATTGAAATGACCGACCAGACCACCCGCCTGCCGATCCGCCGCGCCTTGATCAGTGTCTCCGACAAGACCGGGATCCTCGAATTTGCCCGGGAGCTGGAAGCCCTTGGCGTGGAAATCCTCTCCACAGGCGGGACCTTCAAACTGCTGCAGGACAACGGCGTGGCCGCAGTAGAAGTCGCGGACTACACCGGTTTCGCAGAAATGATGGACGGTCGGGTCAAGACCCTGCACCCGAAAATCCACGGCGGGATCCTCGGTCGTCGCGGTATCGATGACGCCATCATGAGCGAACACGGCATCAAGCCGATCGACCTGGTAGCCGTTAACCTTTACCCGTTCGAAGCCACCATCAACAAGCCAGGCTGCGACCTGCCGACCGCCATCGAGAACATCGATATCGGCGGCCCGACCATGGTTCGCTCCGCTGCCAAGAACCACAAAGACGTGGCCATCGTGGTTAACGCCAGCGACTACGCGCAAGTATTGGAAAGCCTGAAAGCCGGCGGCCTGACCTACGCCCAGCGCTTCGACCTGATGCTCAAGGCGTTCGAACACACCGCCGCCTACGACGGCATGATCGCCAACTACATGGGCACCGTGAACCAGGCCGCTGAAACCCTGAGCACAGAAGGCCGCAGCCAGTTCCCGCGCACCTTCAACAGCCAGTTCATCAAGGCCCAGGAAATGCGCTACGGCGAGAACCCGCACCAGAGCGCGGCGTTCTACGTTGAGGCCAAGCCTGCCGAAGTCGGCATCGCCACCGCGACCCAGTTGCAAGGCAAGGAGCTGTCCTACAACAACGTGGCCGACACCGACGCCGCGCTGGAATGTGTGAAGAGCTTCGTCAAGCCAGCCTGCGTGATCGTCAAGCACGCCAATCCGTGCGGCGTGGCTGTGAGCCCGGACGCTGAAGGCGGCATTCGCCAGGCCTACGAACTGGCCTACGCCACTGACACTGAATCCGCGTTTGGCGGCATCATTGCCTTCAACCGTGAGCTGGACGCCGAGACCGCCAAGGCGATCGTCGAGCGCCAGTTCGTTGAAGTGATCATTGCCCCATCCGTCAGTGAAGAAGCTCGCGCCATCGTCGCCGCCAAAGCCAACGTGCGCCTGCTGGCCTGCGGCGAGTGGTCAGCAGACCGCGCCGCTGCCTGGGACTACAAGCGCGTCAATGGCGGCTTGCTGGTACAGAGCCGCGACATCGGCATGATCGGCAGCCAAGACTTGAAGGTCGTGACCAAGCGCGCCCCGACCGAGCAAGAGATCAACGACCTGATCTTCGCCTGGAAAGTGGCCAAGTACGTTAAGTCCAACGCCATCGTCTACGCCAAGAACCGCCAGACCATCGGTGTCGGCGCCGGCCAGATGAGCCGCGTGAACTCGGCGCGTATCGCCGCGATCAAGGCAGAACACGCAGGCTTGCAGGTCGTGGGTTCGGTGATGGCTTCCGACGCGTTCTTCCCGTTCCGTGATGGCCTGGACAACGCCGCGAAAGCCGGTGTTACCGCCGTGATCCAACCGGGCGGCTCGATGCGTGATGCTGAAGTGATCGCGGCCGCTGATGAAGCTGGCATCGCGATGGTCTTCACCGGCATGCGCCACTTCCGCCACTGATTGATCGTTCCCACGCTCCGCGTGGGAACGCAGCCAGGGACGCTCCGCGTCCCTCGGACGCAGAGCGTCCGTAGAGGCATTCCCACGCAGAGCGTGGGAACGATCATCCTAACGAGGGTTTTGAAATGAATGTTTTGATCATTGGCAGCGGTGGCCGCGAACACGCCCTGGCCTGGAAAGTTGCCCAGGACCCACGCGTCCAGAAGGTTTTCGTCGCCCCCGGCAATGCCGGCACCGCCATTGAAGCCAAGTGCGAAAACGTCGCCATCGACGTGCTGGCCCTTGAGCAGCTTGCTGATTTTGCCGAAAAAAATGTTTCCCTGACCATCGTCGGCCCGGAAGTACCGCTGGTTGCCGGCGTTGTGGACCTGTTCCGCAGCCGTGGCCTGGACTGCTTCGGCCCAACCGCCGGTGCCGCCCAACTGGAAGGCTCCAAAGCCTTTACCAAGGATTTCCTGGCTCGCCACAAGATCCCGACGGCCGACTACCAGAACTTCACCGAGATTGAGCCGGCCCTGGCTTACCTGCGTGAAAAAGGCGCACCGATCGTGATCAAGGCCGATGGCCTGGCCGCCGGTAAAGGCGTGATCGTCGCCATGACCTTGCAGGAAGCCGAAGACGCCGTACGCGACATGCTCGCCGGTAACGCGTTTGGTGATGCAGGCTCGCGTGTGGTGATCGAGGAGTTCCTCGACGGCGAAGAAGCCAGCTTCATCGTGATGGTCGATGGCAAAAATGTGTTGCCGATGGCCACCAGCCAGGACCACAAACGTGTTGGCGATGGCGACAGCGGCCCGAACACCGGTGGCATGGGTGCCTACTCCCCTGCCCCGGTCGTCACCGCCGACGTGCACAAACGCGTGATGGACCTGGTGATCTGGCCAACCGTGCGCGGCATGGCCGACGAAGGCAATGTGTACACCGGTTTCCTCTACGCTGGCCTGATGATCGACAAAGCCGGCAACCCGAAAGTCATCGAGTTCAACTGCCGCTTCGGCGACCCGGAAACCCAACCGGTGATGCTGCGTCTGCAATCGAGCCTGGTGCTGCTGGTGGAAGCCGCATTGGCCCAGGCCCTGGACAAGGTTGAAGCACAGTGGGACCCGCGCCCGAGTGTCGGCATCGTACTGGCGGCCGGTGGTTACCCTGCCGACTACGCCAAGGGCGATGTGATTGAAGGCCTGGATGCGGCTGCTACGCTGGAAGGCAAGGTGTTCCATGCAGGCACCGCGCTCAAGGACGGCAAAGTTGTAACCGCAGGTGGCCGTGTATTGTGCGCCACCGCAATGGGTGCCAGTGTCGACGCCGCGCAGCAACAGGCGTACAAACTGGCGGCAAAAATCGACTGGAAAGGTTGCTTCTACCGCACAGACATCGGCTATCGCGCCATTGCCCGTGAACGCGGCGAGAACAACTGAACAGCTACGCTTGCGTAGCTATCCGTTCGGCTAGGTAAGGGCCTCTGGCCCTTGCCGTACCCATGTCGCCCCGCGCATAGTTAACCCGTGCATAGTTAACCCGTGCATCAACCTACGAAGGGATTTCGCCGTGCGCTGGCTCAGGATCGCCATAGGTTTTACAGTCAGCTTTCTGACCCTGCTCTGCTTGTTCCCGGCCCAGGCCGCCGCGCAAGGCAGTGGTTGGGCAGTATTGCTTGATGAACAGGCCGACCTGCAACTGAGCGACATCCGCTCCGCCCGCTACACCAATCAATTCAGCCCCATCGAACTCGACCGGATTACCGCCGCGGAGCCGGACGGTGCGTTGTGGGTACGCTTCAAGCTGCAACCCGGCAAGCACGAACAAGTACTGCGGGTATTCGCCCCGGACCTCTCGCACCTGAACCTGTATGTGCTCGACGGCGACATGCTGGTGGAGCAGCAAAGCACCGGTACCCGCCAGCCCCAGGCGGAACGCCCGCTGCCCAGCAGCGATTTCATGCTGCCGATGCCCCAGAGCCAGAAGCCCCTTGAGGTGTACCTGCGCCTGGTCTCGGAACACGAACTGCGCCCCTACATCACCCTGGAACCGGCCGTGCTCGCCGCCGCCGACCAGACCCAGACGCTGATCTACGGCCTGCTGTTCGGCTGCCTGCTGATGCTGATCCTGCACAACCTCACACGCTTCGCCTACCACCGCTCGCGCAGCAGCCTGTGGCTGGCGGCCTGCGAAGTGCTGTTGATGCTGAGCCTGGCGCTGTTGCTCAACCTGGTGGGGCCGTGGCTGCCGAACTGGCACGCGGTGCAGACCCCGGGCGCCTACCTCGCGCTGCTGCTGACTGCGCCGTGCGGGCTGATGTTTGCCTATCGCTTCTTCATGCCCTTGGGCCCGCACCCACTGAACAAGCTGTTGATGGCCGACATCCTGCTGATCGTGCTGTGCGGCCTGCTGCTGTTGTTCGTCAACACCTTGCCGCTGAACATCATCACCTACGCGCTGGTCGCCCTGGCAGGCTTGAGCATGTTGTTTATCTCGGCTTACCATTGGCAGAAAGGCTACCGGCCGGCGCGCTTGTTTGTGGTGGCGATGGTGGTGTTCAACATCGGCACCCTGATCATCCTGCCCGCCCTGCTGGGCCTGACGCTGGTGGCACCGCAAGGTTTGATCGTGACCCTGCTGAGCTTTATCTGCCTGAGCGGCCTGCTGATGAGCCTGGCCCTGGGCGAACGCCAGCGCGCCATTGTCGAAGCACGCTTCAGCCTCAGCCGCGACCTGGCGGCCAGCAATGCCGAGATCGCCGCCAAGGCCGAATTCCTGGCCAAGATCAGCCACGAAATCCGCACGCCCATGAACGGCGTACTGGGCATGACCGAGTTGCTGCTCGGCACGCCGCTGTCGGTGAAGCAGCGTGACTATGTGCAGACCATCCACAGCGCCGGCAATGAACTGCTGACGCTGATCAACGAGATCCTCGACATCTCCAAGCTCGAATCCGGGCAGATCGAACTGGACGACGTGCAATTTGACCTCAACGCGCTGATCGATGACTGCTTGAGTATCTTCCGCGCCAAGGCCGAACAGCAGAACGTCGAGCTGATCAGCTTTATCCAGCCGCAGGTGCCCCGTGTGATCAGTGGCGACCCCACGCGCCTGCGCCAGGCGCTGTTGAGCCTGCTGGAAAACGCCCTGCAAAAAACCGATGAAGGCGAAGTGCTGATCGTGGTCGCCCTGGACGAACGCAGCACCAAGCCACGCCTGCGCATCGCCGTACAAGACAGCGGCCTGCCGATGGATGCCGCCGAACGCGACGCGCTGCTGCACAGCGAACTGCACAGCAAGAACTTCCTCTCGGCTACGCGCCTGAGCGGCCACCTGGGCCTGGTCATCGCCCGCCAGTTGATCCTGTTGATGAACGGCGAGTTCGGCATCAAGAGCGGCAGCCACCAGGGCAGCACGCTGTGGCTGACCCTGCCACTGGACCCGGAACGCCTGGAGCACCCGACGTCCGACCTCGACGGGCCGCTCAAAGGCGCGCGGGTGTTGGTGGTCGATGACAACGACACCTGCCGCAAAGTGCTGGTGCAGCAATGCACCGCCTGGGGCTTGAACGTCAGCGCCGTGCCGTCCGGCAAAGAAGCCCTGGCGCTGCTGCGCACCAAAGCGCACCTGCGCGACTACTTCGACGTAGTGCTGCTGGACCAGAACATGCCCGGCATGACCGGCATGCAACTGGCGGCGAAGATCAAGGAAGACCCGAGCCTGAACCACGACATTCTGCTGATCATGCTCACCGGCATCAGCAATGCGCCGAGCAAGATCATCGCACGCAACAGCGGGATCAAACGCATCCTCGCCAAGCCAGTGGCCGGCTACACACTCAAGACCACCCTGGCCGACGAACTGACCCAGCGCAGCAAGGGCACAATTGCGCCGCGCCCTGCTCTCAGCGCGCCGGCAGCAGTCACCGTGCCCAGTGACTTCAAGATCCTGGTGGCTGAAGACAACAGTATCTCCACCAAAGTGATTCGCGGCATGCTCGGCAAGCTCAACCTCAACCCGGACACCGCCAGCAACGGCGAGGAAGCGCTGGAGGCGATGAAAGCCCAGCGTTACGACCTGGTGTTGATGGACTGCGAAATGCCGATCCTCGATGGCTTCTCTGCCACCCAGCAATTGCGCGCGTGGGAAGTCAGCCACCAGCGTATTCGCACGCCGGTGGTGGCGCTGACGGCGCATATCCTGTCGGAACATAAAGAACGCGCACGCCAGGCCGGCATGGATGGCCACATGGCCAAGCCGGTGGAATTGTCGCAGTTGCGTGAACTGGTGGAGTTTTGGGTGGCGCAGCGTCAGCAGCGGCCGGAACACGCCCCGTCGTGACCTTGAAATGCAGCCTCCTGTGGGAGCTGGCTTGCCTGCGATGGCGGTGTGTCAATCACACACCCTTTGTCTGCTCCACCGCTATCGCAGGCAAGCCAGCTCCCACATTTGCCCGGTTGCGCCTGATAGACTCCGCAAACCTCTCCTATCGCGAGCCGCGCCCATGCTCCACGTGTTATTCAGCGTCTACCTGAAAATGCTGGTGCTCTACAGCCCGTTCTTTGTGCTGTCCTGCTTTATCAGCCTGACCCGTGGTTACTCCAGCAAAGAACGGCGCCGGCTGGCCTGGAAGGTCGCGTTGGCCACGCTGGTGTCGAGCGTGTTGCTCTACCTGTTCGGCCGGGTGATTTTCAGTGTGTTCGGCATCACCGTGGATGCATTTCGCATTGGCGCCGGCAGCGTGCTGTTTATCTCGGCCCTGGGCATGGCCCAAGGCAAGTCGGCGGTGCAGACCGACAATGTGCAGCAGGACGTGACCATCGTACCGCTGACCATCCCGCTCACGGTCGGCCCCGGCACCATCGGTGCACTGTTGGTGATGGGCGTGAGCCAGCCCCACTGGGATGACAAGTTCATGGCCATCGTCAGCATTGCCCTGGCCAGCTTCACGGTCGGTGTGGTGCTGTATTTGTCCAACCGTATCGAACGCATTCTGGGTGACCAGGGCTTGCAGATTGTCAGTCGGTTGATGGGGTTGTTCGTGTGTGCGCTGGCCGCGCAGATCATCTTTACCGGCGTGCGCGGTTATCTGGTGCCTTAAATCCGGTACTTCGCGATTGCCAGTTGCACCTTGTCGCCGGCACTCTCGCGCATCAGCTGGATGGTTTTTTCATTGACCACAGAGGTATTGAGCACCAGGCAAGTCTGGCCGCTGAAAGCCTCGACCGAAGAGCTGTCCCACTCCAGAAACGGCAGGCCCAGCTGTTTGCTCACACCGTGGGTGCTGTAAGTCACCAGCACCATCATCACCTCTCCCGCCGTTTCAGCACAGGACGCCAGGCCGAAATCACCGCCCTGATGCACCGTGCTATTGCGCTTGAACAGCTCAAACGAGGCAGGCTGTTGCTTCAAGGCCAGCAGCGCATCCGCCGCCAGTTTCGGCAACGCCGCCAGCAGCGGCCCTGCCAGCGAGGCCGCCGCCAGCGCGGCGATGATATTCAGCGCCGCCACCTGCACCGTCAGCCCTTTGCCGGAGCTTGAGACCCGCTCAAAAGCGCTGCGCACCGGCAACCAGCCCAGGCTGACCATCACCTTGATAAATTCGTCATACCAGGCCTCACTCCCCCGTTGGACCTTCAACACATCACTCACATAACTGCTGGCCAGCAGGTAGCTTTTACGAATGTATTCACGGTTCAGCGCCGACATGCCCTCGATAAACGAAATCACGCCGTTGTTCACGACGGCTGCATTGCTGTCATCTTCCGCGTCCAGGAACACCGAGCGTTTGGCGCCCGGCGCCCCTGGCAGCTTGTAGGCGGCAATCAACTTGCGCCTTTTGGCACTGATGATCCTTTTGTGATGTCGCTCCATTTTCAGTTCTCCACAAGCACCCCACATGGGGCTTGTCTCCACACTAGTCCAGCCGCTGGCGCGCTTTCCAGACCACAAACATCGCTTGGCGCCCCCGTCGAAAAAACGTCAACCAGCAATAACGAGGCATACCGGTAGACCTTCCTTTTTTTCATCGGCAAAAAAAGAAAAAGCCCCGAGTAACAACAGGTTTTCACCCAGCGTTACTCGGAGCCTTCTTACCTGCCGCAGGCTGATTTCAGGAAGCGGGTTTCTCGCCGTACCAGCGTGGCGTGTACACCCATTCGCCGCCACCGGCGCGGGGGAATACGCAGGTGGTGGACGAGCCGATCAGCACCATGGTGCGCATATCCACTTGCTCAGGCGTCAACTGCCCCAACGTGGTGACGCGCAAAGTCTGGCCAGGGCGGCCAATGTCGCGACCCAGCACCACCGGTGTTGCGGGCGTGCGGTGCAACGCGACGATTTCCAGGGCACGCCCCAATTGCCACGGCCGCGAACGCGAGATCGGGTTGTAGAACGCCAGCGCCAGGTCGGCCTGGGATGCAAGGTCCAGGCGTTTTTCGATAATCGACCAGGGCTTGAGGTTGTCCGACAACGACATCACGCAGAAGTCATGCCCCAATGGCGCACCCGCCTGGGCGGCAGTAGCCAGCGAGGCTGAGACGCCCGGCAGAATGTCCAGCTCGACCTGATGCCAGGCCGGGTCACTGGATTCGTGCAACGCCTCAAGCACCGCCGCCGCCATGGCAAATACGCCAGGGTCACCGGACGACACCACCACCACCGAACGGCCTTGAGCGGCCAATTCGAAGGCATGGCGAGCACGCTGCATTTCTTCGCGGTTGTCGGTGCAGTGTTGCACTTGGTCGTCGCGGAACGGCCCGGCCATGCGCACATAGGTTTCGTAGCCCAGCACATCGGTGCAACGCGCCAGCTCGGCCTTCACCGCCGGCACCATCAACTCGGCTGCGCCAGGGCCAAGGCCGATCACGGCAAGGCGGCCACGGGCACGGCCGACATGCGACAGGTCCAGCGGTTGCTCTGCCACTGTGATCACGATGTCCGCGCCTTGCGCCACTTGCGCAAAACGCAACGGCACACCTAATTCCACTGCGGCTTGCTGCAACGAGGCTTCGGCCATCTGCGTGTCGCTGGCCAGCAGGCACGCCAGGGATTGCACGGCGATACCGGCGTCATGCAAAGCCGTTCGCACGCGCAGAGCTAAATCCACACCTGGCTTACAGGTGACACACACCGTCTTCGGATAAATCAGCAACTCATTGGCAGCCGGCACGCGCTCGGCACTGCCCACGTGAATCGCCAACCGTGCGTGCTGATCCTGCGGCAAATTCGCCTGATCCAGCCACGGCGCCACACCTTCGATGCGCACGCTTTCGCCGGCCAACAGGTCCGAGACAAACCGCTTGCCCAGTTCCAGGTCCGCCAACGCATAACCCGCTGGCGGGTTGAGCAGGCAGGTGCCAAAACGCAGCTCGCCGCTGGTGGTGATCGCTGCGGCGACGCCGAGTGCCGCGCCAATGTCGCGCGCCATCCGGTTCACACCGCCCAGGCCGCCGAGCAACGGCACCACGGCGCTGCCATCTTCAGCCACGGCCAGCACGGCGGGCTCTTCGCCTTTTTCCAGCAGCAGCGGCGCCAGCGTGCGGATCACAATGCCGGCAGCACACAAAGCAATCAGCGGCGTGCCTTGCTGGTACAGCTGGCGCAGGGTCGTGCCGAATTCACTGTAAGCCTGGTCCGCCCCTTCGACCCGCCCGGCCAAGCCGTGGATCAGCGCGCCAGGGTAAACCTGCGCGATCTTGCGCGCCGTCGCCAGGCTGGCCTGGCCGAGAATGACAATCGCCGGGCGCATCAACCTTGCCACCTTTCACCCGGCACGATGATCAGCGAGAAGTACGGCGAAGACGCCGGGTCGACTTGATCCAGCGGCACTATTTTCTGATTAGCCATGGTCGCACGCTCCACGTAGAGCGCACGCTCGGCCAAGCCGAGTTCTTGCAGCACCTGGCGCACCTTGGGGAAATTACGCCCCAGCTTCATGATCACGGCGGCATCGGCATCCGCCAACCGACGTTTGAGGTCGTCGTGGGGCAGCACGCCGGAGAGCACCGACAAACTCTGATTGCGATACACCAACGGCGCGCCGAGCACCGAAGCGCCACCGAGCATTGAGCAGACGCCGGGGATAACCTCGGCTTCATAGCGCTCGGCCAAACGGTCATGCAGGTACATGTAGGAGCCGTAGAAGAACGGATCGCCTTCGCAGATCACCGCCACATCGCGGCCAGCGTCCAGGTGCGCGGCCACATCGAGGCTGGCGTTATCGTAGAAGTCGCTGATGATCTGCTCGTAAGACATCGGTGCCGGCAGCACTTCGGTGGTCACCGGGTACACCAGCGGCATCAAGGTCTGCTGTGCCACCAAGTGGTCTTCGATAATACCGAAAGCATTGCCTTTCTTGCCCTTGGCCACGAAATACGCCACCACCGGCGACTCGCGTAGCAGGCGCAGCGCTTTGAGGGTGATCAGTTCGGGGTCACCGGGGCCAACGCCCAGGCCAATCAAACGTCCGCGTGCCGGCATTATTCGACCTCCGTGGCCAAGGCGTTGACCGCCGCGGCAGCCATCGCACTGCCGCCCAGGCGGCCTTGCATAATCACAAACGGCACGCCACGGCTGTCGGCCGCCAGCATCGCCTTGGATTCGGCAGCGCCGACAAAGCCCACCGGGAAGCCCAGGATCAATGCCGGTTTCGGCGCGCCGGCGTCGAGCATTTCCAGCAGGTAGAACAGCGCCGTCGGCGCGTTGCCGATCACCACCACGCTGCCTTCCAGGTGCGGACGCCACAGTTCCAGCGCAGCGGCTGAACGGGTGTTGCCCAGCTCCCGCGCCAGCTCCGGCACGCTGTCATCGCGCAAGGTGCAGATCACCTGGTTATTGGCTGGCAGGCGCGCGCGGGTCACGCCTTCGGAGACCATGCGCGCATCACACAAAATCGGCGCGCCAGCGGCCAACGCATCGCGCCCGGCCTTGCCTGCACCTTCGGAGAACTGCAGGCCGTCGATGGCGTCGACCATGCCGCAGGCATGAATCACCCGCACCGCGAGTTTTTCCAAGTCAGCCGGGATGCGCTCCAACTTGGCTTCCGCGCGAATAATGGCGAAGGAGTTGCGATAGATCTCCTGACCGTCGCGGATGTAATCAATCATCGGTGTTGCTCCGTGTGCGGCCGCGTAACAGGGCGCCCGCCGCTTCAATGGAAAGAGTGCGTGCGTGCAGCCGGCCGAAACCGGGTTGGGCTGCCTCGCGAAAATAGACGTCGTAGTGGCCGGGGCTTACCGCCAGCAAGGTGACCGGCGCGGTGTGTGCGGCAGCGCAAGAGCGTGGGCAGCCGGACAGATGTACGTCGTGGCCGGATTGCAGCGCAGCCAGTTGCAGCGCATCGGCCTTGGTGTCGGCCAGGCCTTTGCCACAGCCGCTTGAGCCGGTACAGGCGATCATGCGTGCCAGCGGTTGGTCGACTGAGCCAAGGAAGCCCAATTGCTCCAAGCCTTCAGTCACGGCGCCGTGGTTTTTAAGGTTGGGCAGCAGTACGCCCTGCCACGGCGTAAAACGCAACGTGCCGTCGCCGAACTTACTGACCAACTGTGCGACGCCTTTGAGCATGCTTGGGTCCAGACGGCCCAGCGGCGCAACGGCGGCAACGTAAAACAGATCTTTTTGTCGCTGTGGATAAGTGCCCAAGTGCAACAAATCCCCACTGGGCTGGCGTTTTAACCCATCCACCGACAGTAACGGCAGGTTCAGGCGGGCCAATAAGTTATCCACAGCCAGATGACGCATGCGGGTTTGCGTGGGTGTCGCCAGGTCGAGAAACGCTTCCAGCACGGCCACGACCAAGGCATAGCCTTGCTCGAGCGGCACAGCGCCCAAGGGTGCATCCAGCCCCGGACAACCGGCCAGGCCGAAGGCCAATAGTGTTTCGCCATCGCGCTCGAACGCCGACAGCCACAAGTCATGGTGATGTTCGAGCATCGCCAGGGCTTCACCGCCATCCAACTGCACGGCGAACTTGGCCGACAGCTCATGGAAACGTGGATGGTTTTGCAAGGTGGCAAGGATCTGATCGGCCAGCGGGCGAGTGTCGAACAGCATCTGGGGGTCGATACCTGCGCTGGGGCTGAGCATCAGATTGCGCACGTCATCGCCAGCGGCGTTGTTCGGGCCAAGGCCTGCGGCCAGCAGCGCGGCGATCAACGCCTCTTGCTCGGCACCGATCCCGCGAATCTGCAAATTGGCGCGGTTGGTCGCCTCGATCACCCCACCCGCATAGGCCTGCGCCGCGTCCGCCACAGCAACTGCCTGGGCGGCAGTGATAGAACCGCCGGCCAATTTGATCCGGCAAATCCCGCCATCCAGCGCCTGGACGATACGCAGCAACCCCGGACAAGCCGAGGGGCGCAAGGTATTCAGAGCAGGCGTTGGGTTCACGGGGCTACCGGTTGACGGGTAAAGGCGCGGTATTATGCCTGCTTTGTCCGGCGGCATGAAAAGCCTGCCCGTCGGATGTCGTTCAAGGAATTCTTATGTCGCCCTGGCTGACGGTTGTAGGCATCGGTGAAGACGGCTTCAAGGGGCTGGGCAGAAACGCCCGGCATGCCCTGTTGCGCGCCACCCGGATTATAGGCGGCCAGCGCCAGTTGGACCTGCTGCCGGTGTGTATTGGTGGCGAGCGCCAGCTGTGGCCAAGCCCGTTTTCCCTGGAGCCGGTGCTGGCGCAACGCGGCGAGCCTGTGTGCGTGCTGGCCAGCGGCGACCCGATGTTCTATGGCGTAGGCGCCAGTCTGGCGCGCCAGGTGGCGGCTGAAGAACTGCTGATTTTACCGGCGCCGTCCTCCGTGTCATTGGCGGCGGCGCGTTTGGGCTGGCCATTGCAGGAGGTGGTGACGTTATCCGTGGTGGCGCGGCCTTTGGCGGCGATTAATGCGCACCTGGCCAGTGGCGTGCGGTTGCTGGTGTTGAGCAATGACGGGCGCAGCCCTGCCGCGATTGCCGCGCTGTTAGCCGAGTCCGGTTTCGGGCTCAGCCGGTTGAGCGTGTTTGAACACTTGGGCGGCGTAGATGAACAGCGCATCGACGGGCTGGCTGCTGATTGGCAACACGCTTCGGTTGCGGATCTGAATCTCGTCGCCATCGACTGCCTGGCCGACGCCCACACCCCGCGCCTGTCACGCCTCGCCGGGCTGCCGGATTCGGCCTTCAAACATGACGGCCAACTGACCAAGCGCGATGTACGCGCCATGACCCTCGCCCGCCTCGCGCCAATGCCGGGCGAATTGCTCTGGGACGTGGGCGCGGGCAGCGGCTCCATCGGCATCGAGTGGATGCGTGCGCATCCGAGTTGTCGCGCACTGGCGATTGAAGCCGACGCAGGTCGCCAAGGGCTGATCGAACATAACCGCGATGCCCTCGGCGTGCCCGGCCTGCAACTGGTTCGAGGCAAGGCGCCGGACGCGTTACTCGGCCTGGAAGCACCGGACGCGATCTTTATCGGCGGCGGCGTCACCCGCGACGGTGTGCTCGACACCTGCTGGCAGCACCTGCGCCCTGGTGGGCGTTTGGTCGCCAATGCGGTGACCCTGCAAAGCGAAATGACCTTGATGGCGTGGCGCGCGCAACACGGCGGCGAGCTGACGCGCATCCATGTGGCCCAGGCCCAGCCGTTGGGTGAGTTCGACACCTGGCGCCAGGCGCTGCCGATCACCTTGCTGGACGTGGTCAAGCCGCTATGAAACGCATCCTGTTGTTGGGCGGCGTCACCGAAGCGCTGGCCATCGCCCGCACGCTGGGGCCGGAGCATATCTATAGCCTGGCTGGGGTTGGGCGCGTGCCCACTGACCTCACCTGCCAAGTGCGCGTCGGCGGCTACGGTGGGCATGCAGGCTTGGCGCAATTTGTGCGCGATGAGCAGATCAGCCTGATCCTCGATGCCACCCACCCGTACGCGGCGCAGATCAGCCAGAACGCTGCCACGGCGGCAACAGTGTGCGGCATTCCCTGCTGGGCGTTGCGGCGCCCGGCGTGGCAGCCGCAGGCGGGTGATGACTGGCGCGAGGTGAGGGATTGGGCTGAGCTGATCGAAGCCTTGAAACCCTTCAAACGTCCGTTGTTCACCTTGGGGCGTGAGCCGTTGCAGCACCTTGACGAAATCCCCGCCGATCAATTCTGGACGCTGCGCGCACTGGATGTGTATCCGGGCAATGAGCGCTGTGAAGTCATCGGCGCGCGTGGGCCGTTTCTGATTGAGGACGAGCGCGCGTTGTTTGAACGGCGTGGAATTGATGTGTTGATCAGCAAGAACAGCGGCAGTGCGGCGACCGAGCCGAAGCTGGAAGTGGCACGCGAGCTCGGGGTGCCGGTGTTGGTGTTGAAGCGGCCGGTGTTGGCCGGGGTGGATCGAGAGCTTTTGTCGCCCGCAGAAACAATCGATTCATTGGCAGATTTTCTTCGATAGATCAGGATCGTTCGCAGCCTCTGGCAATTCTATTTGTTACCTCAAGGGACGGCGATGAACCAACAATACGAAGTGCTACACTCCAAGAATAATTCAAGCCAGACTCAATTATATTCAGGAGCTGACATGATAGAAGTTAAAGAGGCCGTACAAGTCGCCAAGGCGGCAGCAAACGACTTCCTCGGGCAAGAAACGGAATTGCAAGACCTCATGCTTGAGGAAGTCGAGCTAAATTCAAGCGGTAAAACATGGGTAATCACGTTGGGCTTTAATGTTCCAACCCCTGATAAATATGAAAGGTTAGGCGCGTCCTTAGCCGGACGAATGCAGACCAGGAAATACAAAACATTCATCATCGACGCGGAGACAGGTGAGTTCCGCTCCATGAAGATCCGCGAAGTATGATAGATGCCTATATCAAGCAGTACCGTAGAAAGGGAATTATAGTCGACACCAACTTGCTACTCCTGGCGCTGATAGGTGGAACGCCCAGCGTTGTAGAGTTCAAGAGAACTCGGGGCTATACCAATGAAGACTACCGCCTTTTGCTCACAATGATTGATCAGTTCGAAAGACTTGTTTCCACGCCTCACATTCTTGCAGAAGTCAGCAACCTGACAAATGGATTGTACGGGAGCAAGTTGCACGATTTTTACGCGACATTAAAAAACTCACTTTCAACAATTATTGAAATTCACTCCCCAGCCTTGGACATAAGTCGCGATTATGAGCTGTCGCCCTACGGCCTTACTGATGTCGGAATTATCGCACTCGCTAAAGATAACTATCTAGTTTTGACTGATGACCTTAGAGTCGCCGGCTTTGCTCACCAACATTGCGTCGATGTTGTGAATTTCAACCATATACGGGAAGCAAGTTGCGAGTTCTAAACCAATAGACGATCACTCCCACGCACGAGCGCAGGAACGATCGGTCATAGGACTGTTAACTACTCGCGACTGTCGGCCGCCTTGCACCTTCCTGCACCCGGTCAGCCAGCAACTGCGCCAGCTCAATCAACTGCGCAACGCCCAGCAATTCCTCTCGCTTCGGGCCATCCAGGTCAAACGCAAGGTCGCAACTCAGCGCATTAGCCGAGGCGAGTGTTTCGCTGAGGTTGACCAGCAGGTCTTCGGTGCTGATTCCGTCGGCTACGGTGAATAGCCGTACGGGGGGATTTGGGGTGGGTTTGATCATTGTGAATTTCCTTAATCTAAATGGAGCCGCCACTGATCGCCGCGATGCGATAGAGGGTGGCAGCTGTGCGCAGGTTCGCGGACCGGAGATTAAGGAAACCGGCATACCCGAAGGTATCCCGCGCACAGCCACCATAGCGCCGCACAGTAGACGATAAAAAAGCGTCAACTGAAAGGAGGCAATGCTTAATCAATCCGGGCCGCGACGCCCGACCGCTGCGTGTGCAGCGGTGTACGCAGACTAGAGATCTACCTTCCTAGGGACAACCTTAAATCCCTGTCGGACGTTTCCGTAGACGACCACTACATTTAGGTTATGTACAGGCTCAACTAGAAGCGGCCTACATGAGCAGGACATTGCTCGTACAACCAGCAAGCTCAACATCCATAGCCAAACACACACCAAACTGTGGGAGCTGGCTTGCCTGCGATAGTATCGCCTCGGTACTGCAGGAAAACCGAGTTGTCCGCATCGCAGGCAAGCCAGCTCCCACAGGGTTCAGCGTCACGCTGGAGATTGCAACCCGTCGGTAAAATTGGCAATCCGTGGTTCCCGGCTATCATGAAGGCAACCACTGCGACACCAAACCACACCGCCGCTTTTTACTTATGCCCCCCGATCAGGCTAAATACCCACCTGATCGCTTAACCCTACGGATTGTCCGCCATGGCCCGTCAACGCTTTGCAATTGTGTGGATCGCCTGCTTTGCAGTGCTGTTCAACGCCTTTGCCATGCCGCTGGCCAGCTCGATGCAACAGTCGCAAGACCCCGTGCGGCAATTGCTGTGGGGCAGTTTCTGTTCCTCCAATGGCGCCAGCCTCAAGACCATTGCCTTGGGCAGGTTGGACATCCCGACGCCGCCCCAGGAAGATCATTCCGCCATGCAGCATTGCTGGTGTTGCTCGGGCTCACCGCCATTAGTGGCGTTGCCGGGGCATGTGCCGCAGCTGTATGTCACACGTTTTGATGCCGTGCCGGGCCTGTCGCCGCCCGCACTGCAAGCCCCTACCCCGCGCCAGCAATGGCCGAGTCTTAACCCCCGCGCCTCTCCAACGGTCTGATTTCTTCGCAAGTGAACTGCGTTTAGAACCGTTCTGGAGAACTGCCATGCTTAAATCTTCCCTGCTGCTGGCTGCATTGTTGCTGCCGGTGTTCAGTGCTGCCAATGCCGATGACTACAAGGCCGGCAGCCTGCTGGTCAGCGATCCCTGGTCCCAGGAATTGCCGCCGAATGCGCCGACTGTCGCTGCCTATTTTGTGATTCATAACCAGGGCGAAAGCGCTGATCGTTTGCTTAGCGTCGACACGCCTGTGGCGGCCAAAGCCGAGCTGCATGAGCATGTGATGCAGGGCGATTTGATGAAGATGCAAAAGGTGAAAACCGTTGCCGTACCGGCCAAAGGTGATCTGACCTTCGCACCGATGGCCTACCACGTGATGCTGCTGGACCTGAAAGACCGCAGCCAACTGCGCGACGGCCAACACTTCCCACTCACCCTGAACTTCGAAAAAGCCGGCCCGGTGCAGGTTGAGGTCTCGGTACAAAAAGCGCCGCCGATGGCCGGCCACGAGCATATGCACGCCCAATAGGCCAACGTAAATGGGCGCCCCTCGCGCCAGGTTGTCGCCACACCGCCGCAGGCCCATGAGCCTGGCGCGCGGCAGTTGGATCAGCCTGTTCGCCATGCTGATGATCTTTATCGGTCCGCTGATTTCCCAAGCGATGCCGATGGATCATCACGCCGGTATGTCGATGCAAATGTCCATGGACATGCCGTCGACCAGCCATGGCGAGCACACGCCAGCTCCCAGCGAACACCACGCCCTCTGGGCAAAATGCGGTTATTGCGACCTGCTCTTCAGTTGCCCGGCCCTGCCCGGCAGCGTGTCCCATGTCAGCCTCGGCACCCCGCCACCGGCGAATGCCCTGACGCCCGCCACCCGCCTGGGTCACGCCCGGCAGAGCATCTTCCCTGGCGCCCGCAGCCGCGCCCCGCCTATCGCTTCGTAAGCACTTCACAGCATCACTTCACACCGGCCGACTTTAGACAGACAGCCGCAGGCTGCTGGCCGTGTTGTTTACGATTGATTGATGGAATTTGTCATGTCCAGGTTTTCTGCTGACTCCCGATTGGGATGTACCCCCGTTCTCGCCGTTCTGTGTGGCGCGCTGTTGGCACCACACGCGCAGGCTGAAGATCACGAGTTGAGCCCCACGGTGATCACCGCAATCGCCCCCAGCTCACCGCTGACCGTTGTCACCAACCCCAAAGACCCACGCCAACCGGTGCCCGCCAGCGATGGCGGCGACTACCTCAAGACCATCCCCGGCTTCGCGCTGGTGCGCAACGGTGGCACCAATGGCGACCCGGTGCTGCGCGGTATGTTCGGTTCACGCCTGAATATCCTCACCAATGGCGGCATGATGCTCGGCGCCTGCCCAGGGCGGATGGACGCGCCCACCTCGTATATTTCGCCGGAAACCTACGACAAGCTCACCGTGATCAAAGGCCCGCAAACCGTGCTCTGGGGGCCTGGCGCGTCAGCCGGCACCATCCTGTTCGACCGTGAGCCCGAGCACTTCGGCGAGCTGGGCACACGGGTCAATGCCAGTGTGCTGGCCGGCTCCAACGGGCGCTTCGACAAGGTGGTCGATGCCGCTGCCGGTGGGCCTTTGGGCTATGTGAGGGTGATCGGCAATCAGGCCCACGCCGATGACTACAAGGACGGCAATAACAACACCGTCGCCTCGCGCTACGACAAGTGGAATGGCGACGTGGCCGTCGGTTTCACCCCCGATGCCGACACCCTGCTGGAGCTCACTGCCGGCCGTGGCGATGGCGAAGCGCGCTACGCCGGGCGCGGCATGGATGGCTCGCAGTTTCTGCGCGAAAGCCTGGGGCTGCGGTTTGAAAAGTCCAATATCGGTGAGGTACTGGATAAGGTCGAAGCGCAGGTCTACTACAACTACGCCGACCATGTGATGGACAACTACAGCCTGCGTACGCCGTCGGGCACCGGCATGATGGCCGGGCCGATGGCTTCCAACGTCGACCGCCGCACCCTCGGTGCACGCATCAAGGCGACCTGGCGCTGGGCCGATGTGCAACTGATCAGCGGCCTGGATGCGCAGACCAACGAGCATCGCCAGCGCAGCAGCATGGGCATCGACACCTACAAGGAACTGCCACGGGTCAAGGATGCCAATTTCCACAACTACGGCGTGTTCAGCGAGCTGACCTGGTACGCCGCCGACCGCGATCGGCTGATCACCGGCGCCCGCCTGGACCGCGCCTCGGCCAAGGATTTCCGCCAAACCACCGGTTCGGGAATGATGGCGCGCCCCAACCCGACCGCCGACAACACTCGCGCTGAAACCTTGCCATCGGGCTTTGTGCGTTATGAGCACGACCTGGCCGACACACCCACAACCGTCTACGCAGGGCTCGGCCATTCGGAGCGTTTCCCGGATTACTGGGAGCTGTTTTCGCCCAACACCGGCGCGGTCGGTTCGGTAAATGCCTTCGACGGCGTGAAGCCGGAGAAAACCACCCAACTCGACTTCGGTGCGCAGTACAAAACCGCCGACCTTGAAGCCTGGGCCTCGGGCTATATCGGCCGGGTGCAGGACTTTATCCTGTTCGACTACAAGCCCGGCATGATGGGCACCACGTCCCAGGCCCGCAATGTCGACGCGCGCATCATGGGCGGTGAACTGGGCGCAGCGTACAAACTGACCCAGCACTGGAAAGCCGACGCCAGCCTCGCCTACGCCTGGGGCAAGAACACCAGCGACGGCAAGGCGCTGCCGCAGATGCCACCGCTGGACGCGCGTTTGGGCCTCACCTACAGCCAGGACGACTGGAGCGCCGGCGCCTTGTGGCGTGTGGTCGCGGCGCAAAACCGCATCGACCAGAACAAGGGCAACGTGGTCGGCAAGGACTTCGACAAAAGCAGCGGTTTTGGCGTGTTCTCGCTGAACGCGGCGTACCGCATCAATAAAAACTTCAAGGTCAGCACGGGCGTCGACAACCTGTTCGGCAAAGCCTATGCCGAGCATTTGAACCTGGCGGGTAACGCAGGCTTCGGCTACCCGGCCAACGACCCGCAAGCCATCAAGGAGCCGGGGCGTACGCTCTGGACCAAAGTCGACATGAGCTTCTAAAAGCATCGCGGGCAAGCCCGCTCCCACAGGGAAATGCATTCCAAATGTGGGAGCTGGCTTGCCTGCGATAGCGGCCTGACAGACAAAAAATATCTAAAGCCTTGCGGAGCCTAATGATGACCACCCCAAAAATTTCCTTCTACAACCTGGCCTGGCGCTGGCACTTCTACGCCGGCCTCTTCGTCGCCCCGTTCATGGTGCTGCTGGCCCTCACCGGCATCATCTACCTGTTCAAACCCCAGCTCGACCCGCTGATGTACGGCAACCTGCTCAACGTGCAAAGCGCCGAGCACGCCCTGAGCGCCGACGAACAACTGCAACGCGCCCAGGCAGCTTTTCCCCAGGGCAAAATCAGCAAATACCTGCCACCCGCCGACGCCACCAGCAGCGCGCAATTCGTGATGCACAACGATGGCCGCGAAGTGACGGTGTTCGTCGACCCGTATCGCGGCACCGTCCTCGGTGAACAGGATGCCCAATACAACCTGCAAGCCATCGCCCGCGCACTGCATGGCGAGCTGATGATCGGCACTGTGGGGGATCGCCTGGTGGAACTCGCCGCCGGTTGGGGCGTGATGCTGGTGGTATCCGGCGTGTACCTGTGGTGGCCACGCGGCAAGTCTTCGGCGGGCGTGTTGTGGCCACGGCTCAACAGCCGTGGCCGAGTGTTCTGGCGCGATATGCATGCGGTCGCCGGTTTCTGGGGCGCGGCATTTTTGCTGGTGATGCTGCTCAGCGGCATGACCTGGACCGGCTTCTGGGGCAAACAATACGCCGAGCTGTGGAATAAGTTTCCCGCCGCGATGTGGAACAACGTGCCGCAGTCCGACCAGCAAGCGCGCAGCCTCAATACGGCCAGCCAGCAGACTGTGCCATGGGCAATGGAGAACACGCCAATGCCCATGTCCGGCGACCACGCCGAACATATGAACCACGGTGCGATGCATTCAGGTCCCGCCGCGCCGACGGTACGCCTGCAACAAGTGGTCGACCTGGCCAACGCACGCAAGGTCGAACCCGGCTACAGCATCACGTTCCCCACCACCGCCGAAGGCGTGTTCACCGTCGCGGTGTTCGCCAACGACCCACGCAATGACGCGACCCTGCATGTGGATCAGTACACCGGAAAAGTGCTCGCCGATGTCCGCTGGGAACACTACAACCTCGTCGCACGCGCCACCGAAACCGGTGTAATGCTGCATGAAGGCAAGATGTTCGGCTGGGTCAATCAACTGATCGTGCTGGTGATTTGCCTGATGATTTTACTCAGCGCGGTGAGTGGCGTGGTGATCTGGTGGAAGCGTCGGCCACACGGTGGGTTGGGAGTGCCGCCGTTGCGCCATGACCTGCCGAAGTGGAAAACCGCGATGGTGATCATGTTCGCGCTGGCGATCATTTTCCCGTTGGTGGGTGCATCGCTGATCGTGGTGTGGGCGCTGGATCGCCTGGTGCTGGCGCGCCTTTTCAACCAACGTGAATCTGCCTCAGGTTCTGCATGAAGCAAGCGAGATGCCCACGCCAGAGGCTTTCTGTAGCCTTGCGCGACTTTTGTCGCGCAGCCAATAAGTGTTAACTTATAACACTTTCTGCGTTATCGTTGCTCGCCGCGCCCTGCGGTGAGCACCCCTCTCAAGAAGCGATTGATCGACCGATGAACAAGTACCTCGCGTCCGGCCTGTGCCTGCTCGCCCTGCATAACAGCGCCCAGGCCCTGACTCTGCCCGCCAGCCCCGTGACCGCGCCCGCCGTGGATGACGAGCGCGTTGACCTGAACACGCCGACCACCGCCGGTTCGCGCTTGAACCTCACGGCCTTGCAAACCCCGGGCAGTGTCGAGAGCCAGACCGGCGAAAAAATCCGCGAGCGCGGCGACGCCAGTGTGCAGTACGCCATCTCCCGCGCCACCGGCATCAGCCGCACCGGCTCGCCGGGCGACGGCGGCACGTCGTTGCAGGCCCGTGGTTTTACCGGGCAGAGTTCGGTGCTGCAGCTGTACGACGGGCAGCGCATGTTCGACGGCGCAGGCACTTCCACCTTCCCGGTGGACACCTGGTCGGTTGAGCGCGTGGATGTGCTGCGCGGCCCGGCCTCGGTGATGTACGGCCAGGGCGCCACCGGCGCAGTGATCAATACCATTGCGAAAAAGCCGTTCAGCGGCGAGATCGAAAACCACCTGCGCCTGGGCTACGGTTCCGATGACCGCCAGCAGCAAGCCCTGGACAGCGGCGGCTCGCTGACCGACACACTGAGCTACCGCCTGAACGTCAACCGCCTGCGCAGCAACGGCTTTATCGCGCGAGGCGACTCCGCCAGCGATTTCGTCAGCGGCGCGCTGCGCTGGCAGCCGGCCGACACCCTGAGCTTCACCCTGGCCCACGACTATGGCGACCAGAGCCCGCAGAACTACTACGGCACGCCACTGATCAACGGCCAGTTGCACAAAGGCCTGCGCGACAAGAACTACAACGTCAGCGACGACAAACAGCACTACAACGACCAGTGGACGCGCCTGACCAGCGAGTGGCAGATCAACGACAACGTCACCGCCACCAACGAGCTGTCGTACCTGAAAAACCAGCGCCGCTGGCAGAACGCCGAGAGCTACAACTTTGTGAATGGCGGTTTGGTGCGCCAGGACTACCTGGGCATCAAGCACAACCAGGAACAGCTCGGTGACCGCCAGACGTTCACGTTTAAACACACGCTGTTGGGCCTCGACAGCCAGACGGTGACGGGCGTTGAATACAACCGCATTCGCTTCCGCCTGGCCAGTAACGCACCGTTTAACGACGTGCCAGGCGGCGGCCAGCCGGTGGATATTCAGTACCCGGTGCCGCAGCCGTTTGAAAGCAGCAGCCCATTCATCCCCCAAGCGGTCACCACCACCAAACAACTCGCAGCCTTCGCCGAAAACCGCCTGCAATTGACCGACAAACTCTCGCTGATCACTGGCGCGCGCCGCGACTACCTGCACATCGATAGCAATGATCTGACGGCTGCGAACACAGATTCCGACAAGACCCTGACCGGCAACAACTGGAAAGCCGGCCTGGTCTACGCGATCACACCGAGCACTTCGGTCTACGGCCAGTACGCCACCAGCACCGACGGTGTCGGCAGCCTGATCAGCCTGAGCCCGAGCCAGCAGCAGTTTGGTTTGTCCACTGCCAAACAGGCCGAAATCGGCTTCAAGCAGGCGTTCTGGGACGCGCGTGGTGAATGGACCCTGGCGGCCTATCACATCGTCAAAAAGAAACTGCTGGTGAGCATCCCCGGCACCACCCTCAAGGAGCAAGTCGGCCAGCAATCCTCCAACGGCCTGGAAGCCAGCCTGGACCTGCAACTGCCCAACGCCTGGCAGCTGCAAGCCAATGCGGCCATTGTGCGGGCGCAGTACGACGACTTTTCCGAAGTGGTCAACGGCCAGGCTGTTTCCCGCGACGGCAACCGCCCGGTGGACGTGCCCAACCGCACCGCCAACCTGTGGTTGAGCAAGACGGTGACCGATGACATTCGCGCCGGTGCCGGTGTGCGTTACGTCAGCGCCCGTTATGCCGACACCGCCAACAGCAGCGAAGTGCCGAGCTACACCGTGGCCGACGCCAGCGTATCGTGGAGGGCCATGCGCAATACCACCCTGGGCCTTGAGCTGAACAACCTGTTCAACCGCACCTACGCCGTCAGCCAGTACAACAATGGCCAACAGTGGATACTGGGTGAGCCGCGCTCGTTCTTCGTCACGGCGGACTACACCTTCTAACTGATACACACGCTCCCTGTGGGAGCTGGCTTGCCTGCGATGAGCATAGGTATCTACACAACCGGTTAACACGAAGTCTGTGGCAGGTGGGCTTTTGTGGCGAGCAGGCTTGTCCTGCGTTGGGCTGCGAAGCGGCCCCCGTACAGGCACGGCAATTTTGCTGAAAGTACTCAGCGTCTGTTTTTGGGGCTGCTTCGCAGCCCAACGCAGTACAAGCCTGCTCGCCACAGGAGAAATAGGCTGCTTTTAAAAGTTGTGTAGATACCTATGGCTATCGCAGGCAAGCCAGCTCCCACAATTTACTGTGTTGAACTTGAGAATATTGATGGCCTCACTCACCCTCACCGACCTTGGTTGGACCCCACCGGGCCACGACCACTGCAATCATCGCTTCCAGCTGCGAGATGCCAGCCTGCAGGTCGGTGCGGGGGAGTTTGTCGGGCTGATCGGCCCTAACGGCAGCGGCAAGACCAGCCTGTTGCGCTGCGCTTATCGCTTCAGCAAACCCGAACGCGGTGACGTGCTGCTCGAACACCAGAATGTGTGGAAACAAAGCGCCAAATGGTGCGCACAACGCATCGCGGTGGTGCTGCAGGAGTTCCCGGACACCTTCGGCTTGCGCGTCGACGAAGTGGTCGGCATGGGCCGCACGCCCCACAAAGGTTTGTTCGATGGCGACACACTGCACGACCAGCATCTCATCCGGCAGGCGCTGGAATCGGTCGGTATGCACGGCTTTGAAGACCACGCGTTCGCCACGCTCTCGGGCGGTGAAAAACAGCGCGTGATCCTCGCCCGCGCCTTGGCGCAGCAGCCGCAATTGTTGATCCTCGACGAGCCGACCAACCACCTCGACCCACGCTACCAGTTGGAGCTGCTGCGGCTGGTCAAGCGCTTGAACATCGGCACCCTTGCAAGCATTCATGACCTGAACCTGGCCGCGGCTTTCTGTGACCGTTTATACGTGATCAACCATGGGCGCATTGTCGCCAGCGGCACGCCTCACCAAGTGCTGACCGCCGAGTTGCTGCGTGATGTCTTCGGCGTCGAAGCCTTGATCGACGCTCACCCTTTGGCCGGCTACCCCCGAATCACCTGGATAACCCAACCATGATCCTGCGCTCCCTGTTGTCTCTCGCGTTGCTATTCGGCACTGCCCAAGCGTTTGCCGAAGCCACCCATTACCCGGTGACCGTCAAAAGCTGCAACCGCGACGTGACCTTTCAGGAAGCGCCGAAATACGCGGTCAGCCACGACATCAACATGACCCAAATGATGCTCGCCCTGGGGCTCAAGGATCACATGGCCGGCTACAGCGGCGTCACCGGCTGGAAGTCGGTGACGCCGCAAATGGCCGACACTCTCGTCGGACTGCCGGAGCTGGCGAGCAAGTACCCGTCGGTGGAAACCCTGCTCAACGCCAACGTGGATTTCTTCTTCGCCGGCTGGGATTACGGCATGCGCGTGGGCGGCGATCTCACGCCGCAAACCTTGCAGCCACTGGGCATCAACGTCTACGAGCTGACCGAGTCCTGCGCCTTCGTAATGAAGCGCCCGGCCGCGACCCTGGACGACACCTATAACGACCTGCGCAACCTGGGCAAGATCTTCAACGTGCAGGACCGCGCCACGGCCTTGATCGCGCAGATGCAGGCGCAAGTGGCCGAGGTGCAACAGCATCTGCCCGCCGACAAGCCTAGGGTGTTCCTCTATGACAGCGGCGAAGACCGCGCCATGACCTCCGGCCGCCTGGGCATGCCGCAAGCGCTGATCACCGCCGCAGGCGGGCGCAATATCCTCGATGACATCGACGCCAGCTGGACCCGCGTCAATTGGGAAACCGTGGTGGAGCGCAACCCGCAGGTGATCGTGATTGTCGACTACAGCGAAATCACCGCCGCGCAAAAAGAACAATTCCTGCTGGATAACCCGGCGTTGCAATCGGTGGACGCCATCAAGAATCAGCGCTTTATCGTGATCCCGTATGTGCAGGCAACGCCAGGCATCGACAACGTGCTGGCGGTGGAAACCCTGGCCAAAGGATTCCACGGCGAATGATCAGCCGCCGCTATGCTCTGCTGCTGAGTGCGCTTGGCGCGTTGTTGCTGGTCTCTTGCGTGATCTCGCTGGGGTTTGGCTCGGCGCGGGTGCCGGCGGACGTGGTGTGGCGGATTCTGCTCAACAAGGCCTTCGGCCTCGGTGACGTCAACTGGAGCACCGGCCAGGAACATATCGTCTGGTTGATCCGCGTGCCGCGCATGTTGCTTGGCGCACTGGTCGGCGCCGGGCTGGCGTTGATCGGCGCCGTGTTGCAGGCGGTGACGCGCAACCCGCTGGCCGACCCGCACCTGCTCGGCGTGACCTCCGGCGCCACTCTCGGCGCGGTGGTCGTGGTGTTGCACGTAGGGGAAGTCGTCGGCTTGCTGACCTTACCTATCGCCGCCTTCATCGGTGCGCTGCTGAGCATGCTGGTGGTGCTGGCCGTGGCCAGTCGTAACGGCCGCCTGGAGAGTGATCGCCTGCTGTTGTGCGGCGTAGCCGTGTCATTCGTGATGATGGCGGTGGCCAACCTGCTGCTGTTCATGGGCGACCATCGCGCCGCCTCGGCGGTGATGTTCTGGATGCTCGGCGGCCTGGGCCTGGCGCGCTGGGAACTGTTGGCGATCCCCACTGCGACTGTGCTGCTGGGGCTGTTGATACTGGTGGGCATGGCGCGGCCGCTGAACGCATTGATGGCCGGCGAACAGACCGCCGTGACCCTGGGCATGAACGCACGTTCTGTGCGTTTGAAGGTGTTCCTGGTGGCGTCGTTGATGACCGGTGTGCTGGTGTCCATCAGCGGCTCCATAGGCTTTGTCGGGCTGATGGTGCCGCATATTGCGCGGCGTCTTGTGGGCGCTGAGCACCGGCGTTTATTGCCGGTGTGCGCGTTGCTGGGCAGCCTGTTCCTGGTGTGGGTTGATGTCGCCGCCCGCACCCTGATCGCCCCCGAAGACTTGCCCATTGGCGTGGCGACGGCGGCGATTGGCGGGCTGTTTTTTATCGGGTTGATGCGTAAGCGCTGAACTCAGAGTTCGTCCCGATTCCGTTCATACCAGAACTCTTCGGGTTCCGGCTCTGCCTCGCTCCACTCCTCACCCAATGGCCCAGCAACTCTCCAGAAGGCATCGGTGACCAGCACTGACAATTTGCCCAAGGTTCGCAATCGCGCAACGAACACACGGGGCACCGGTGCCATACCCGGGGCAAGCAATCGGTCTTCAGATGCCGTAAACGCCGGTACGTACTTGAGCAGCGCACCATTGCGGCAGGACAGATAACAACTCTCGGCGTCAGGGGCATTCGCCCTGGCTACCGACACGTAGTCGTGAAGATCGTCCTTGGCAACGAAGTTACCCAAGAGTTCTTTATCTATCGCTTCAAAGCTGGACGTCGACGCAATGGCTTTATAGAACGCCTGCACAGCGGCGATTTTGTAGGTACTCAGTGTATTTTCAGGCGGTACATCAAACCCGGCATGATCAGCCCAGAACAACAATTCCAGGGTACTGGTACTTCCCGTACCCTGATCTTCCACCGGGTCGAGCGCGACGTACCCCGGCGTTTGCCCCGGCACCAGCACAGCGCCCAGGTACTGCTTGCCCTTGAACGGTGCAACCAAGCCTTGTGCATAGCGGGCCGCATCATCGGTGTAAGTAAACAGCGGGCCGCAGAACGAATGAAAATGCGGATCGTCGGCGAAAGCATGAGGCGCTTTATTCGGCTCCCAATGCTCAGTGACCCTCTCTTTCTTACCCCAGACCTCACTGGTCACCCGAATGTACAACTTCCCCGCGCCCGCAAGGCGGCGCACATAATCACGTACCGTAAGGGAGGCATCGAGCAATTGTGTGCGTTCGATATGTGCCTTGCTCGTCCATGGGTACAACGGCGCCGTTTTGGGAAACTCATACGTGAGCAGCGCACCGTCGCTGCACAACAGATACAGCGTCGGAGCACTGCCGTTACGTGCATAGGTGACAACGTTGAGTGCCTTGGCGATGTACTGGGGCGGGAAAAAACTGCGCGCCATTTCATCATTGCTACCGGCGATGGCCACGGTCGAAGCACAGAGATACAAACCATCAAACACATAGCCCTGTGGCAATTGGCCGTCGATAAAGACCTGTTTAAAATCAGCAAAGTCGTCTCTGACAAGCGCCAGGGTTGCCTTATAGAACGGTTTGTTAGCCGACTTGAGTACGTAACCGAAGGCCACTTCGGTTTGAGGCTTCCATAGGCGTTGAGCGTAACGAACGGCATCGACCGCCCGGGTGAAAATCGGGCTGCAGGGCGCGTCCATGAACACAGCGCGAATATCCCCAGGATGGGTTGGCGGTATATTCGCCACAAAATCCCCCACCAACTTTCTGGGCGGGCCCCATACCCCATCGCCTTCTATCACGCTCAGATTGCCGGCTTTCACCACCTCGGTGATGAAGTCCTGCGGCGAGAGCGTGCCACTGCGAAGTTGCTGCTCAATACTGTTGTCACCGTAATCACCCTTGACCTTGTTAAGTGGCGCGAGACGATCCTTGAGTCGCTCCTCCTCGGCAGAGCCCGACAGGTGGTAACTGAGGATCGAGCCACTGGGGCCAAACACATATTCACGGTTAAGGTGGGCCTCACGACGCAACAGGTTTGACAATACCGCAGTCGGTATCATGGTTTTATAGATGGCTTTTTGGGCGACGGACAACAACAACGGCCCCTCTTGATCTATCAAAGACCGATAGCGCGCAACAATCGTACTGTTCTGAGGGTAAAGCGCTAAATCAGCAGCCCGATCCGGGTATATCCAGTGTAATGCCAACCCTTGAGGTGGAAGCGCCAGTGGTTCAGTCGAGACAAACAGACCATTTCCCAGCCTGAGTATCACCCCGGCAAAACGCCGATAGTATCCGTTGTTCACCCTGGCAGCTGCGTAGCGGGCTGCATCGTCGGCACTCGCGAAGCAGGGGCTTAAACGCCGTGGCGTCAGGGTTGCGTAACTGCTCCAGCTAGGGGCGACCTGACCTTTTTTATCCCAGAACTGGCTGGTACGTACCACATGCAGCATTCCCTTCAGCGCCCACTCACTAAGGAAGCTCTGGGGTGTCTTCTCGCCGGAGTCCAATGCTTGCTGCGCCAGCGTCAACAATGTATCTGCCGGGCCGCCACTTTTGACGTCAAGCCGCGGGGGCTCATACCGCAACAGCGCACCATCGAGGGTGGAAAAGTACACCGACAGGTTGCTCGGGCCACTCCGAATAGCGGCATAAAGAGCAGAGAACAATACTGTTGGCGTGACAAAAAACAGCGTCAACCAGGCGTTCGACGTATTTTGCCCGACACGTGACCATTGCTGCGAGCGAAACAGCCCGTGCAATATAAAACCATCGGGTAGCTGGTAACCCCCCTCGGGCTTAAGTTCAAACAGGCTGTTGAGATTGAACAGTTCGCTCTCACTGACAACGCCCACTACCTCGCTGGCAATGTACTGCTCCTTGTCCCTATGCTTGAGGATGAAAGCAAAACAGGCCGCCTGCGCGAAGTTGCGCGCATGCACGCGTCCGTGCAGGTTACGGGCCGCCTCATCGGCACTGGCAAATACGGCACCGTAGGTGGTGTAGTCAGGTGGGCCCGATCTTGGTGCGTAGGAATAGTTAGGCGTCCAGTCGTTGTAGACCACCGAACGCTGGCCCCATAACGGGTTGCCCAGGATGATCTTGAAGTCCCCCGCCTCGGCCAGCCGCCGGACCCAGTCGGCCGGCCGGATCTGCCCGTTGTCTAGGCGCTTGCCGAGGCTGTTGTCGCCCGCCTGCGGGCCGATATTGGCCAGCAGCAACTGTTCCTGCGCCGAATGATTTGGGGTGTACTCCAACAAGCAATCACTGGCCCCCGACAGGTACGCCACGCGACCGGCCGGAATGATCGAGTACATTTCATCATCGGAGAACACTTGCAGGTTGATCTGCGCCTCCTCATGCGTCCAGCCGCGCCGCGCAACCCAGGACGGGCTCACCATCGACAGAGCGGTATGGGAACCGTAGCGAGCATGCAACACATAAGGCTCCGGCGGGATCAACGGCCCGTTACCGTCGCGTGGAAAAAACAGAGTGAAGGCAAATGGGTTGGCCGCACTGGACACTGGCTCAGTGATAACAAAACGGCCATCTTCGCCCTTGAGTATATAACCGCCGTAGTAGCCGCCACGCCAGTTGTTGATTTGCTCATGGGCATACACCGCGGCATCGCGCGCCGAGAGAAACGAACGGCTAAGGGTTGCCTTGTAAAACGACTCTATCAGGTTCGAGCGGTTATCTACCCTCCCGACCTTGCGCCACAATCCTCCGGCCTGCACCACCGAAAGGTCCGTCGCCGCAATAACCCTGCGCACGTAAGCCCGAGGGCTCAACGTACCGGTGAGCATGGCCGCCTGAGCACCATTATCGTTTAGCTCGCCCGTGTCGGTTTCCCGCACCAGATCGGTGGTGTTCGTGGCTGCGGGCACCCTGAAGCTCAACAGCGATGAATCCGAGGCCAGCATGTACAGCGACAACCCACGGGCCGGGCTCTGGATGTCCTGGCTTGCGCGCGCTTGACGGGTGGCGGCCACCACCTGCGCCGGGGTGAAAAACGTACTGGCCAGCCAGGTTTCCCGGGCGGCAATTTCGTCGGTCTCGTACCAACTGCTGAAGTAAATGGCTTCCAGCCGAAATTGCGAAGGCAAGCGCAGCTTGCCGTCTGGGCGTTTTGGAAACACCAGGTTTGGCGAAAACAGTGGATCACCCTTGGGCAGTGCCAACGTCGCAACATACGCGTCATCACGGGAGTGCTTGAGTACAAAGCCACACCGGCCGCCCTCGCTCCCCGCCAGCGAAAGTGCACGCAACACCGCAAGCTCAGGCCGTGAAAACACCTGAGTAAAAAACGGTTGTTGCGGTGCAAGGGTCGCCGGCGTTCTGATCCGCCATGTGTTGCTTATACGCCCGCGAACGCCTCCCCATACCGGGTTGGCAATCACTGTCCACAACTCACCCGCCGCAGCCAGCAACCGGATGGGATGCTCGAAATCACTGCTGGTTTCACCCGGCCCGCCGCGCAGTTGCAGGTCCAGCGTTTTTTCAGCGATCGAGCCACTGCTGACATACTTGAGCAGCACATCATCTGGCCCGGACAAATAGTGGACTTTGGCGAACGTTCTTTTTTCAAAGCTGAAGAGTTGATCGGCACCGGAATAGAAGTTGTTGAACACCTGCACCTGGTCCGCCGTGAAGTGTGGAAGTGCGCGCTTGATGCCCTCAGCATCGGCGGGATGAGAGTGGTAAAAGGCCTCGGCCTGGTAATCATCAGGGGCGATGAACTTGCCCTCACTGTCACGGGCCAACATGCGCCCGTGATCAAATTGAACGCGCTCTCCTGCGATGGGATCTGTGGCGTAGAAGCGATTGCCGCGCTTGAAGACCACACCACCATACTCAATGTCACGACGCTGGCCGATCACCGCATGCGCCCAACGCGCCGCATCATCGGCGGTGATAAAGGCCGGACTGAACACCGGTAAGGGAATGCCAGAAAAGGGTCGCCAGTTCGCCTCGACCGTGCCGGTTTTGTCCCAGAGTTGGCTGCCCTTGCCGGGAGCGCTGGCCTTGAGCACCGTCAATTGTCCCGCCGCCGCCAGGCGCTGCACGAACTCACTCGGTTTGAGGCTGCCGGCGATCAAGGTCGAATCGATTTGGTTATCCACAATCGCGCCGTCAGGCTCAACACGATAAAGCTGCGCTTCGATAGCCGAGAATGAACAGGTGTAGCGCAACACCGCGCCATCTTCGGTGTTAAGAAATATCGACAGCCCGGACTGCTTGAGCAGTTCAGGCACCAATCGCCCCTGGTAAAGGTGCCGGACCAGTTCCGGGGGTGAAAAGAAATTGCGGTACAGCCATGGTTGCCGGGTCTGGGCCAATGCCGCATAGCCCGCCTTGCCCAGGCAAACACCGATCAAGTGAAAATGCGCAGGCAGGCGATGTTTGCCGTCCATGTCCTTGGGAAAAACCTCTTGCACCGAGGGCTGGCGGTCGACCGTGCCAGAAGGCTCGGTCACCCCATACAAGTCCTGGGTATCATGCTTGAGCAGGAACACATACTGGGCCGCCCCTGGCATAGCGGCCAAACGCGCCCGAGCGTGGCTGAGCGCATCGGTGAGGCTCGCCTGCACGGGGCCACAGGGCGGCAGCTCCTGGGTTTTGGTTTTGAAGGCCCGGTAGGGCGTCCATGTGTGGGGCACCTCTCCCGTAGAGCCGCCCCACACGGCGTTGGACACGACAATCGACAGCTGGCTGACGCTGGCGACTTTCTTGAATAGATTCTCCACCACACCGTCATAGCCTTCGGGCCTGCCGAACGGTTCCTTGTCCCGCAGCCACACGGCAAAACGCCGCTCGGCCTCCGAACGGGTGGGGACGTGCTTGAACAACGAACCATCAGGGCCGGACACATAGAAGGCGCTGAAAAATACCGGATCCAGAATATTGCCGATCAAGTCAGGCTCGGAATAAAAGCTGTTCAGCGCCTTGATCTGACGATCTGAAAGCTCAGGGTTGTTGCTTTTGTACTGGGTGAAAAAGTCCGGGTGCGAGTGATACTCCGCCACGCACCGATAGCCCTCGGGATGCAGGAGCCGCTTATTACTGTCCTCGTTGAGAACCGTGCCCACATCAAAAAAATTCTCGCCGCCCTCAATGGGGTCGGTCGCGTAAAACAGATCGTCGGCCAGGCTTTGCATAATGACCCCGCCATACTCCTTGTCCTGCGCGCCACCCATCTGGTGATGGGCATACCGGGCCGCATCATCCATGCTGACAAACCCCGGCCCAACCGGGGGCAACTCCACCTCTGGCTTGGGGTCTGCCCCAAACCAGCCACGTTTGACTCGTGCCATCGCATCACCTTCCTATGACAGGCTTCATGGCGCCAGGATTGGCGGCCATAAAGCCCATCTTCGGCAATGGCAGGCGACCTGGGGTGCCAAATAGGCACCCCAACAAGTACGCCCTCACGCGATGCCCCGTTTTGAGGCTCGCCCTGCACGGGGCCGCTTTAGCGGCGCCACACTGGTGCGCCATGCGACAGCGACTGGCGCCTTAGCGCCCTGAAACCGGTACTGCACGGCGCAGGCACAGCCTTTGCAAAGCCCTGTGTATCTGCCCCACAACACTATCGGTTTACGGAGATCGCACCATGAAGCGTCGTAGCTTGATCAAGGCTTTCACTTTGTCGGCATCCATTGCCGCCATGGGTTTGACCTGGACCATCCAGGCCGCAGAGACCATCAAGGTCGGCATCCTGCACTCGCTGTCCGGCACCATGGCAATCTCCGAAACTTCGCTTAAAGACATGGCCTTGATGACCATCGACGAGATCAACGCCAAGGGCGGTGTGAACGGCAAGATGTTGGAGCCAGTGGTGGTGGACCCGGCGTCGAACTGGCCGCTGTTTGCCGAAAAAGGCCGGCAGTTGCTGACCCAGGACAAGGTTGCCGTGGTGTTTGGCTGCTGGACCTCGGTGTCACGTAAATCGGTATTGCCGGTGTTCGAAGAACTCAACGGTCTGCTGTTCTATCCGGTGCAATACGAAGGTGAAGAGATGTCGCCGAACGTGTTCTATACCGGTGCAGCGCCTAACCAGCAGGCGATCCCGGCCGTGGAATACCTGATGAGCGAAGAAGGTGGCGGCGCCAAGCGTTTCTTCCTGCTCGGTACCGATTATGTGTACCCACGCACCACCAACAAGATCCTGCGTTCGTTCCTGCATTCCAAAGGCGTAGCGGATAAAGATATTGAAGAGGTCTATACCCCGTTCGGCCATAGCGATTACCAGACCATCGTCGCCAACATCAAGAAGTTCTCGGCCGGCGGCAAGACCGCAGTGATCTCCACCGTGAATGGCGACTCCAACGTGCCGTTCTACAAGGAGCTGGCCAACCAGGGCTTGAAAGCTACCGATGTACCGGTGGTGGCGTTCTCGGTGGGTGAAGAAGAGCTGCGCGGCATCGACACCAAGCCACTGGTGGGCAACCTCGCGGCCTGGAACTACTTCCAGTCGGTGGAGAACCCGGTGAACAAGAAATTCGTTGCGGACTGGAAGGCCTACGCCAAAGCCCACAACCTGCCAGGCGCGGACAAAGCCGTGACCAACGACCCGATGGAAGCCACCTACGTAGGCATCCATATGTGGGCACAGGCGGTTGAGAAAGCCAAATCCACCGATGTCGACAAAGTCCGTGAAGCCATGGCTGGCCAGACCTTCGCCGCGCCGTCGGGCTTCACCCTGACCATGGACAAGACCAACCACCACCTGCACAAGCCGGTGATGATCGGTGAAATCCAGGCCGACGGGCAGTTCTCGGTGGTATGGCAGACCGAGAAGCCGATCCGCGCCCAACCGTGGAGCCCGTACATTCCGGGTAATGACAAAAAGCCGGACTATGCCGTGAAGAGCAACTGATCCGAGGGGTGTCGGCCCTTAAGGCTGACACACACCCTGTGGGAGCTGGCTTGCCTGCGATGCAGACAACTCGGTGTATCTGATACACCGCCATCGCAGGCAAGCCAGCTCCCACATTTGTTCGAGCAAGGCCCAAGACTATGCCCACTGCCCTTTACCGCCTCATCCTCGCCGCCCTGCTGTTGCTGCCCTTTGCCGCACACGCCAGCGACGCCGAAGACTTCATCAACGCCAACCCGATGCAACAAGCCAAGCTGCTCCAGGACTGGGCCGCCCAGCCCGACCCGGCGCGCATCGAGCTGGTGGACGCGCTGCAACAAGGCCAACTTAACGTCAACGGCGAAACCAAAACCGTGCGCCTGAACAACCGCCTGCGCGGCTTGATCGACAACGTGCAAGCCAGCCAGCAACTGCTCGCCGCCGACCCCAAGGTGCGCCTCGCTGCTGCGCAAACCCTGCAAAAAAGCGCACAACCTGCACAGCTCAAATTCCTCGACCAGCAAGTGGCCGCCGAGACCAACGAGGCCGTGCACACCGCGTTGAGCCTGGCCCTGGCCAACCTGCAACTGGTCGACCCCGACCCGGTCATTCGTCTTGCCGCGGTGCGCCTGCTAGGCAGTACCGGTGACCCGCTGGCGCGCACACGCCTTGAGGCGCTGCTGGCGCCCGGTGTCGAAACCGATGCCGCCGTGCACACCGCCGCCGAGACCAGCCTGGCTCAGGTCAAACGCAAATTGATGTTCGGCGAGATCCTCGGCCAGGCTTTCAGTGGCATGTCTTTGGGTTCGATCCTGCTGCTCGCGGCCCTGGGCCTGGCGATCACCTTCGGCCTGCTTGGCGTGATCAACATGGCCCACGGCGAGATGCTGATGCTCGGCGCTTACTCCACGTATGTGGTGCAGTTGATGATGCAGCGCTACGTACCGTCGGCCATCGAGTTCTACCCGCTGATTGCGCTGCCGGTGGCTTTCTTTGTGACTGCCGCGATTGGCATGGCGCTGGAGCGCACGGTGATTCGCCACCTCTACGGGCGGCCGCTGGAAACCCTGCTGGCCACCTGGGGCATCAGCCTGATGCTGATCCAACTGGTGCGCCTGGTGTTCGGTGCGCAGAACGTCGAAGTCGCCAACCCCGAATGGCTGTCCGGCGGCATTCAAGTGCTGCCCAACCTGGTGCTGCCGTACAACCGCATCGTGATCATCGCCTTTGCCCTGTGCGTGGTAGTGCTGACCTGGCTGCTGCTGAACAAGACGCGCCTGGGCCTCAACGTGCGCGCCGTCACCCAGAACCGCAACATGGCCGCCTGCTGCGGCGTGCCCACCGGGCGTGTGGACATGCTCGCCTTTGGCCTTGGCTCCGGTATCGCGGGCCTGGGTGGTGTGGCGCTGAGCCAGATCGGCAACGTCGGCCCGGACCTGGGCCAGAGCTACATCATCGACTCGTTCCTGGTGGTGGTGCTCGGCGGCGTCGGCCAGTTGGCCGGTAGCGTGATGGCCGCCTTCGGGCTGGGCATCGCCAACAAGATTCTTGAACCGCAGATCGGCGCCGTGCTCGGCAAGATCCTGATCCTCGCGCTGATCATTCTGTTTATCCAGAAACGCCCGCAAGGACTCTTTGCACTGAAAGGACGGGTGATCGACTGATGAACCAGCCATTGATGCTTACCGCCGCGCAAAAGGCCGGCCCCAAGATCACGATAGCGGTGGGTACGGTGATTTTGGTCCTGCTGCTGGCGCTGCCTTTGTGCTCGCTGCTGTCGCCGGCAAATCCGTTTTACGTCTCGGCCTACACCCTGACGCTGGTGGGCAAGATCCTCTGCTACGCCATCGTCGCCCTCGCGCTGGATCTGGTGTGGGGCTATGCGGGGATGTTGTCCCTCGGCCACGGTTTGTTCTTTGCCCTCGGCGGTTATGCGATGGGCATGTACCTGATGCGCCAGGCGTCCGGCGATGAGTTGCCGGCGTTCATGACCTTTTTGTCGTGGACCGAATTGCCGTGGTATTGGGTCGGCACCGAGCACTTCCTCTGGGCCATGTGCCTGGTGGTATTGGCACCCGGTTTATTGGCGTTGGTGTTCGGGTTCTTCGCCTTTCGTTCGCGGATCAAGGGCGTGTACTTCTCGATCATGACCCAGGCGTTGACCTTTGCCGGGATGCTGCTGTTTTTCCGCAACGAAACCGGGTTTGGCGGCAATAACGGCTTCACAAACTTTCGCAGCATTCTGGGCTTTGGCATCACCGAGCCGGGCACCCGGGCGGTGCTGTTTGTGGCCACCGTACTGTTGCTGGTCGCCAGTTTGTACACCGGCTGGCGCCTGGCGCAGAGCAAGTTCGGCCGCGTGCTGACGGCATTGCGTGACGCCGAGAACCGCCTGATGTTCTGCGGCTACGACCCACGTGGCTTCAAGCTGTTTGTGTGGGTGTTGAGTGCGGTGCTGTGTGGTTTGGCAGGCGCGTTGTATGTACCGCAAGTGGGCATTATCAACCCCAGCGAAATGTCGCCGACCAACTCTATCGAAGCCGCCGTATGGGTAGCCCTGGGCGGGCGCGGCACCTTGATCGGGCCGTTGCTGGGCGCCGGTGTGGTCAATGGCATGAAGAGCTGGTTCACCGTGGCCTTCCCGGAATACTGGCTGTTCTTCCTTGGGGCGCTGTTCATCATCGTCACCCTGTACCTGCCCAAGGGCATCATCGGCCTGCTGAAGAAATGAGGAACGTCATGCTTGAACCTATTTTCGATGCAGGCAGCGGCCGCGATGCCATCGGTATCGGCCAGGCTGCCGGCAAGGGGCTGAACACACGCCACGGCACCATCCTGACCCTGGAAGACATCAGCGTCAGCTTCGATGGCTTCAAGGCGCTCAATGACTTGAACCTGTATATCGGCGTCGGCGAGCTGCGCTGCATCATCGGCCCCAACGGCGCGGGCAAGACCACACTGATGGACGTGATCACCGGCAAGACCCGCCCCAGCCACGGCAAGGCCTGGTTTGGCGAAACTCTCGACTTGACCAGCATGAGCGAAGTGCAGATCGCCCAGGCCGGCATTGGCCGCAAGTTCCAGAAGCCTACGGTGTTCGAAGCCCTGAGCGTGTTCGAAAACCTGGAGCTGGCGCAAAAGACTGACAAGTCGGTATGGGCCAGCCTGCGCGCACGTCTGAGCGGTGAGCAGAAAGACCGCATCGAGGAAGTGCTCGATACCATCCGCCTGACCGCCTCGGCACAGCGCCCGGCGGGCTTGCTGTCCCACGGGCAGAAGCAGTTCCTGGAAATCGGCATGTTGCTGATGCAGGACCCGCAACTGTTGCTGCTGGATGAACCAGTGGCGGGCATGACCGACGCCGAAACCGAGTTCACCGCCGAGCTGTTCAAGCGCCTGGCGGGCAAGCATTCGCTGATGGTGGTGGAACACGACATGGGGTTTGTCGGTTCGATTGCCGACCACGTGACCGTGTTGCACCAGGGCAGCGTGCTGGCCGAAGGGTCGCTTGCACAGGTGCAGGAAAACGAGCGCGTTATCGAGGTTTACCTCGGTCGCTGACGCGCACCGCTTTATGTGGGAGCTGGCTTGCCTGCGATAGCGGTGAGCCTGATACACCGCCATCGCAGGCAAGCCAGCTCCCACATTTGATCCAGTTCCCTCAGTGGGGAATTGAGGAGGTTTTGAACATGCTGCAAGTCGACAAGCTGCACCAGTACTACGGTGGTAGCCACATCCTGCGCGGGCTCTCATTTGACGTGAAGATCGGCGAAGTCACCTGCCTGCTCGGCCGTAACGGCGTGGGCAAGACCACCTTGCTCAAATGCCTGATGGGTTTGCTGCCGGCCAAAGACGGCGCGGTGAATTGGGAAGGCAAGGCCATCACCGGGTTCAAACCGCACCAGCGCGTACACGCGGGCATCGCCTACGTGCCCCAGGGCCGGGAGATTTTCGGGCGGCTGACGGTGGAAGAAAACCTGTTGATGGGGCTGTCGCGCTTCCCAGGCTCCGAAGCCAAGGAAGTCCCGGCGTTTATCTATGAACTGTTCCCCGTATTGCTGCAGATGAAACATCGGCGCGGTGGCGACCTGTCCGGCGGTCAACAGCAGCAGTTGGCAATTGGCCGCGCACTGGCCAGCCGCCCGCGCCTGTTGATTCTCGACGAGCCTACCGAGGGCATCCAGCCGTCAGTCATCAAGGAGATCGGTGCAGTGATCAAAAAGCTCGCGGCGCGCGGCGATATGGCGATCCTTTTGGTGGAGCAGTTCTACGACTTCGCCGCCGAACTGGCCGACCAGTACCTGGTGATGTCTCGTGGTGAAATCGTGCAGCAGGGCCGAGGTGAAAATATGGAAAGCGAGGGTGTGCGCGGGCTGGTTACGATTTAATCTGTTGTGTCCTGACGATAAGTAAAAAAACATGAACCTGCCCGTTACCCCTGCCCTGTTCACCCCCAGCTGGCATGCCGAGCTGGAACTCGGCTACGCGCGCTTCGGCGACACCACGCGCCCGGTAATGCGCCGCCACCTCGGCCCGCTGCGGGTGCAAAAGCACTTGTACGCCGAAGGCCCCGAGGTGTGCCAGCACATCATCGTCCACCCGCCCGGCGGGATTGCCGGCGGGGACCGCCTGGACATCAGCGCACACGTGGGTGCAGGCGCATGGGCGCAACTGACCAGCCCCGGTGCGGCCAAGTGGTATCGCGCCAGCGGCCCGGCCTATCAAACACTCGACCTCACCGTGGAAGCTGGTGCGACCCTGGAATGGCTGCCCCAGGAAACCATCGTGTTCAGCGCTGCCCAGGCCGAACTCAGCACGCGCATCGACCTGCAAGGCGATGCCCGGCTGTTCTACTGGGACGTGATCGCCCTTGGCCGCCCGGCCAGTGGTGAACGTTTTGACCTGGGCCACTTTCAATCGCAGCTGGATATTCGCCGCGACGGCCAGTTGCTCTGGCATGAGCGCCAGCGCATTGTAGGCGCCGACGGTTTGCTCGACTCGCCCATCGGGCTGGACGGGCAACCGGTGTTTGCCACGCTGTTGCTGACCGGCGATATAGACCCTCAATTATTGGAAACCTGCCGCGCCCTGCCCCATGCGATTCGCGGCGACCTGACCCAACTGCCCGGCTTGCTGGTCGCCCGCTGCCTGGCCAGTGAGGCGCTGCTGGCGCGGGGTTGGCTGATTGATTTATGGAAATTGTTACGTCCGAGTGTGCTTGGGCGAGAAGCGGTTCCACCCAGAATCTGGAGCACATGAAGATCAACCTGTGGAACTGAGTTTATGTGGGAGCTGGCTTGCCTGCGATGGCGGTGTGCCTGATACACCGCTATCGCAGGCAAGCCAGCTCCCACACAAGCCTGTTTCCACAGGGGATCTGCGGTGTTTTTATGAATGCTGTTTGAAGGACCTTGAACCATGGATTTGACCCCACGGGAAAAAGACAAACTGCTGATCTTCACTGCTGGCCTGGTGGCCGAGCGCCGCTTGGCGCGGGGTGTGAAGCTCAACTACCCGGAAACCATCGCCTATATCTCGGCCGCGCTGATGGAAGGTGCCCGCGATGGCCGCACCGTGGCCGAGTTGATGCACTACGGCACCACCCTGCTCAGCCGCGAGCAAGTGATGGAAGGCATCCCGGAAATGATCCCGGATATCCAGGTGGAAGCCACCTTCCCCGATGGCACCAAGCTGGTGACCGTCCACCAGCCAATCGCGTGAGGCCCGGCCATGATTCGTGATGCTACCGAGCAAGACCTGCCGGCGATCCGCGACATCTACAACGATGCGGTGCTCAACACCACGGCCATCTGGAACGAGCAACCGGTGGACCTGGCCAACCGTCAGGCCTGGTTCGCTGCGCGTCAAACCCAGGGCTATCCGATTCTGGTGGCGGTGGAAAACGATGAAGTCACCGGCTACGCCTCATTCGGCGATTGGCGCCCGTTCGAAGGTTTTCGCTACAGCGTTGAGCACTCGGTGTACGTGCGCAATGACCAACGCGGCAAAGGCCTCGGCCCGCGGCTGATGCAAGCGCTGATCGAGCGCGCCGCAACCTGCGGCAAGCACGTGATGGTCGCGGCTATCGAAAGCGGCAACCAGGCGTCTATTCGCCTGCATGAGCGCCTGGGTTTCATCACCACCGGGCAAATGCCGCAAGTGGGCATCAAGTTCGGCCGCTGGCTGGACCTGACCTTTATGCAACTGACATTGAATCCGGGCGCCGAACCGCCCAAGGAGTGAGATCGATGAGCGCTACGCAACTGCGTCGAGTCAATGCTGAAAGTTTTGCCCACTACCGCCTGGGTTTGATTGAGCTGTTGCTGGACGCGGTAAAGCACGGCGCTTCAATCGGCTTTATGGCTGACTTCGATGACGCCCAGGCCCGCACCTATTTGAGCGGCGTGCAGGCAAGTATCGAAGAGGGCAGCCTGCTGCTGTGGGTGGTGGTACGCGATGAGCAAGTGATCGCCAGCGTGCAACTGGCGCTGTGCCTGAAAGCCAACGGCCTGAACCGCGCCGAAGTGCAAAAGTTGCTGGTACACAGCAGCGCCCGCCGCCATGGCCTGGGCCAACAGCTGATGAACAGCCTGGAACTCGCCGCGCGCCAGCACAAGCGCGGCCTGCTGTACCTGGACACCGAGGCCGGCTCCGGCGCCGAAGCCTTTTACCAGTCGCTGCGCTACACCAAGATAGGTGAGTTGCCCGACTACTGCCAAAGCCCGGACGGGCGCTACACCCCGACCGCCATCTATTTCAAGACCCTGGGGCAACCTGCATGATTCCTGGTGAATATCAGATCCAGCCTGGTGACATCGAACTCAACGTCGGCCGGCGCACCCTCACCCTCAGCGTGGCCAACAGCGGCGACCGGCCGATTCAGGTGGGCTCGCACTACCATTTTTTCGAGACCAACGATGCGCTGACCTTTGATCGCGCCGCCAGCCGTGGCATGCGTTTGAATATTCCGGCGGGCACGGCAGTGCGGTTTGAGCCAGGGCAAAGTCGCGAGATCGAGTTGGTGGATTTGAGCGGGGGGCGGCGGGTGTTCGGGTTTGCCGGACGGATCATGGGCGACCTTTAGGGCCTCATCGCAGGCAAGCCAGCTCCCACAGTTGGAATGCGTTCCCCTGTGGGAGCTGGCTTGCCTGCGATAGCGATATCACATTCAACACCTATTTTTCAGGGCATACACACATGAAGATCAGCCGCCAAGCCTACGCCGACATGTACGGCCCCACCGTCGGTGACAAGGTCCGCCTGGCCGACACCGACCTGTTCGTCGAAGTCGAACAGGACTTCACCGTCTACGGTGAAGAAGTCAAATTCGGCGGCGGCAAAGTTATCCGCGACGGCCAGGGCCAGAGCCAACTGCTCGCCCATGAAGTGGTCGACACCTTGATCACCAATGCGCTGATCATCGACCACTGGGGCATCGTCAAGGCCGACGTCGGCCTGAAAAACGGCCGCATTCATGCGATCGGCAAGGCCGGCAACCCGGATATCCAGCCCGGCGTGACCATGGCCATCGGCGCCAGCACCGAGGTGATTGCCGGTGAAGGCATGATCCTCACCGCCGGCGGCATCGACAGCCACGTGCACTTCATTTGCCCGCAGCAGATCGAAGAAGCGCTGACCAGCGGCGTCACCACCATGATCGGCGGCGGCACCGGCCCTGCGACCGGCACCAACGCCACCACCTGCACCTCCGGCCCGTGGCACCTGGCGCGCATGCTGCAAGCCAGCGATTCGTTCCCGATGAACATCGGTTTTACCGGCAAAGGCAATGCCAGCTTGCCGGAACCCTTGATCGAGCAGGTCAAGGCCGGGGCCATCGGTTTGAAGCTGCACGAAGACTGGGGCACCACGCCCTCCAGCATCGACAACTGCCTGAGCGTTGCGGACGAGTACGACGTGCAGGTCGCGATTCACAGCGACACCCTTAACGAATCCGGCTTCGTCGAAACCACCCTGGCCGCGCTCAAGGGTCGCACCATCCACACCTACCACACTGAAGGTGCCGGTGGCGGCCACGCGCCGGACATCATCAAGGCCTGCGGCTTCGCCAACGTGCTGCCCAGTTCCACCAACCCGACGCGGCCGTTCACGCGCAACACCATCGATGAGCACCTGGACATGTTGATGGTCTGCCATCACCTGGACCCGAGCATCGCCGAAGATGTGGCCTTCGCCGAAAGCCGCATCCGCCGCGAGACCATTGCCGCCGAAGACATCCTGCACGACCTCGGCGCGTTTTCGATGATCAGCTCCGACAGCCAGGCCATGGGCCGTGTCGGCGAAGTGATCACGCGCACCTGGCAGACCGCTGACAAAATGAAAAAGCAGCGCGGCCCTTTGCCCGGCGACGGCCCGGGCAATGACAACTTCCGCGCCAAGCGCTATATCGCCAAGTACACCATCAACCCGGCGATCACCCACGGCGTCAGCCATATCGTCGGCTCGATCGAAGTGGGTAAGTGGGCCGACCTGGTGCTGTGGCGCCCGGCGTTTTTCGGCATCAAGCCGACCTTGATCCTCAAGGGCGGCGCGATTGCCTCAAGCCTGATGGGTGACGCCAACGCCTCGATCCCCACGCCGCAGCCGGTGCACTACCGCCCGATGTTCGCCAGCTTCGGCAGCTCGTTGCACGCCACCAGCCTGACCTTCATCAGCCAGGCCGCCCAGGACGCCGGGGTGCCCGAGGCCCTGGGGTTAAAAAAGCAGATTGCCGTGGTCAAGGGCTGCCGCGATGTGCAGAAAACCGACCTGATCCACAACGATTACCTGCCGGATATCGAGGTTGACCCGCAGACTTATCAGGTCAAGGCCGACGGCCAGTTGTTGTGGTGCGAACCGGCTGATGTATTGCCCATGGCCCAGCGCTACTTTTTGTTTTAGGTCGCACGGGGGCCGACACCCTCAGCCATGTCCAGCGGATGATCGAGCAACTCCTGACGGGTCAGCGTCTCGATCAGCGCGGCGTCTTTAATCTGCAATTGCAACTGAAGTTCGCCGGACCGATGCTTATAAAGTGCCTCGGTGATCGCGTTGGATTCAAACCTGCTCCGCAAGTCCGCCAGCTGATCGTGCAAGGGATGGCGCAGAGCGTCAAATTGCACGGCGTATTTACCGGTCAGGTAATCCTGCCAAAAGCCCCTGGACAGCAGCGCCTGAAGCTCTTGCGCGGAGTTATCCAGGGCTTTGATCGTATCAAAGGCAGTATCGAGCATCGATGCGGTCACGCCGCCCAAGTTGATATACCTGACCTGCTGCGGCTGCCCCGGTAGCTGGAGCCGATCCTTGAGGCCGTAACGATACGCCAGTCGAATTTCAACCTCTTCGGCCAGGCGCTGGGTATGGGGCACCTTATTGGCTACCGACACGCGGGGGTCATTGACGATGGCCTCGCTGCGCTGGATATCCGCCGACGCGATCTTGTCCACTTCGTGCAGGCGGAACAAACCTCTGGATAACCTTGCCAGTTGCACGCCCTGGGTCTGATCCGTGGCCTGCAAACGAGCCTTGTAGGCCATTGTGCGCACTTCCAGGTTGCTGAAGGAGAAAGCTGCAAGGTCGCAACATCCTGGCTCACCGGCCAGGTCGAGGAGTTCCTTGCGCAGGGTTTCCGATTCGGCGGTGTCCTGGGTGATGCTTTCGATCACTTCCCAGACACGGCGCTGCAAGTCGGCGTGGCCGGCACCCGCCGGTTCCAGACGCTCAAGGATGTCGAAGAACGGGGCAGCCCTCGGAGCGCGCTCCAACGCCACCCATAGGGGCCGTTTGCTACTCGCCTCTTGCGTGGACATGCCTTGGGCCCAACGCAGAAATGGATCCTGCGCGCCAGCTGTGGGGGCCACACGGTTAGGGGCAATATCAGCCGTCAACCGGAGCATGTTCGGAAGAACCTCAGACATCAGCCCAGCCTCCTCAAGGCGCCGGCTGTGTTCGCGGACTTGTTGCCGGGTTTGCTCGGTCAAAGGGTTCTCGCCGATATCCGTCACACGAGTCACGCGCTCCGTCTGCGCCAACTGCTCATCCGACGGTGCAATGACTGAGTCCGGGATAGTGGTAATTTCGTTCAGGCTCAGATCTACCCATTGCAGGTTCGTTCGCTCAACCAGCCCCGCAGGCCAGGTATCAATCCCCGTATTTCTCATCTGCAAGGTATTCAAACCCGTCATCTGGCTAAAATCCGGCGTCAGGCCGAGGGGGTTATTGTTGAGCATCACGTCACTGAGTGTCGCTCGCGAGGACAGGAGAGCCACCGACTCGGCAGTCAAGCGGATTCGATTGTTTTGCAGGGACAAACGGGTCAATTCGTTCATATTCCCCACGGCTGGCGGCAATTCGAACAAGTGGTTATCCGACATATCCAGTGAGCGCACACCTCGGCAGTGCGCCAGGAAACTTTCTGGTGACGTGCGCAGGTTCAGGCTGTTCAGTTTCAGTGACGTCGGGCGAATGAAATTCGCGCCAAGGTCGGGCAGGCTCGACAGGCGCAACCCACTGAGGTCCAGTTCGACGTCGATGAGTGTGGCGTCGTTGGTCAAAACGAGGGGATTACCCGCCCTCCAGCAGCTCATGATGCGTTGCCTGGCGCGATCACGATCGTTGAATTCCAGCAGACGCTCATTTCGCCCGACGCGCTCGTTACTCTGACGCTCGTTGGAGAGGTTCCAGGCTTTTAACTGACGCTTGAACGCTTTGAATTCCTGCTCACGCTGGGCCAACTCTGCATCGGCGCGCTCGCCCAGCGCCCAAATCATCTTCCGAGAAGTTTGCACGCTGTTGTCGGGATAGAGTTCCTGCATGACCCTGAGCCTTGGATTACCACTGTCAAAGGCGCCATCAAGGGCGCCTTGCAAAAGTTCGGGTCGCGTGCGCGTCAAGGTCTCCCAGTAGCGATCGAACTGCTGCCAATAGTCGGCAGGAAACTTATTGTGCTCAAGCATGACGACGTTGTTTGTCCGAACGATCGCTTCAAGCTGCTCAGGCGGTGGTGTCAAATGCTGTGGTGGAACCTCCTGCAGGCGGTTTTCGGACAAATCGACACGTCTCAATCCAGTCAGTGCGGTTAATCCCGAGGGCCACTGCTCAATCTGCGTGTTACTGAGGTTCAACTCCACCAGATTTGGCATACCGCTGACATCGGGGGCAGCACCCAGCGGGTTGCTGCGCAGATCAAGCGTGACAAGGGCGCTGAGGTTGCTCAGCATACGGCTGGTTGGTGGAGTCAACTCAAGATTATTACCGGTCAGGTTCAACGAAGTCAGGTAGCGCATTTCACCGATAGCACCGGGTAACTCGGTAAGCCGGCAATCGATCAAGGCCAAATGCTTGACGTGGGTGAACGATGTAAGGAAAGCATCAGTCTTGCCGGTCCAGCCGCTACCGTAGATCTCAAGCCCCTCAACATGGCTGAAGTCGACGCTTAGCAGTGGTAGTTCCAGATCGCCGCTCATCATCAGCTTCAGGGGGCCTTCACTCATAAGCCGCCAGTGACTCTTGATCTCGCGCGCGATATCGGACGCACCGGGAAAATCGGCATCCCAACCATCAGCACGCGGCGGCCCACTGGCGTAAACCCAGGCATCCAACTCCCTCGTAAACGTTTTGAACTCAGCCTTCCAGTGTTTCAACCCACCCTCGACGTCGTCGCCCAAAGTGCGGACAAACGCATTGACTGCCTCCTCGTCCATCAAAGGGAACAGATCGGTGACCTGCTCGTGTACTAAATCGACATCGCTATCGACATCACTGGCCGCCTGTCGGCTGGACCCGCCGCCACCACCGAGTAATCTCAGCGTCGAATCAATCGTCGGTTTGCGCACCGGATGCTCCAGCAACACCGTGCGCAGCGGCTCACGAGGCAAAGGCGATTGCTGGATCGCTGTCTTCAACTGCTGTGCATCGGTGAACCCGAGGCTCTGGCGTTCGGCGGTGGACAACAGGTCCCAGGTTGCCCCAAAGAAGTCCCTGGGCATGGGCGCCTCGAACAAACCATTGTCCTTGAGCACCAGGGCCTTGGTGGTGGTTGAATCCGGGGAACCGATAGCATCCAGCAACGTGCCTTGGGCCGAGTAGTGACGCAACTCCACCCGCGTTCCACGCTGCCATCCAGGCAAGGTTTCCAAAGTGCGCAAGGCGAGGCGCTGGCTGTCGATGCTTGCCAGAGTGTCCAGGTGCAGGCCTTCATAGGCACGCGATACCCGGGTTTCCTGCTCAAGCCACCTCGCCTGCTCAATACGTTCCTGGGGCAGAAACCCGGTATCTCGAAAGGTGTGCAACTGTTCAACGCTCAGCCTTCTGAGCAACTCAGTAGCCATCGACGCTGGCAGCCTGGGGTAAGTCGCCATGAGCAGGCGCACATCAGGATCGTTCGTGGCATTCAAGGCTTGATAGCGCTCTTCGACCAGCGAGCCCTTAAAGGTATCGACGACATTGGCGATGTGTTCACGCAGCTTACCGGCCCGCACCGCCAGCGACTCTTCGGCACTGCCGGGGATGTCCCGGAGCGTGGGGTCCACGCCTTGCAAGCTGAACAGCACCTCATTAAGCCACTCACCGCTCGCCAACTGGTTGTCACGGACCACCACTACGCGTTTGGGGGCAGTTGCGAAGGTCTCCTCCCACAAAATCCTGTTGTGGCTGTCCATGACCCGCAGCGGCGCATCAGGCAACATCCCTCGTCGACGCATGATTTGCAGCAGCAGCGTGAGGTCCGCCTGGGCATAGACGGCCGAGTCGCTGCTTCTCAATTGCTCGACAAACGTCGTCAGTGCCTGATGAGCCTTGAAGTGCTGGATCGTGTCATCCAACAACAAAGGCACCGGGTCATGCTCAACAAAGGCCTGGCGCAAGACGTCTTCCTCGACACCGCTGGCCATACGGGCTTGTTCCAGCATCGCGGAGTCAAGCCCACGCTGTTCCAGCCCCAGGCGCCTCATCAGGGTCGGTTTGTCCCAGGTCAGCGGCTGCTCGATTTCATGGCTCCAGGCGCCAGCATGGTTATGCTCCAACTGCGGCTCATACGCACCAGGGCGGCTGGGGTGCTGGATGCGATACTGCCCAGTGACGGGGTCCTGCCCAACTCGATAGTGGTCACCCTCATGGTGCAAAATCAACTGGCCGTCGTGCGAGTAAAGGCCCAAAGCGTCTGGCTTGGCGCCTGTGGCCAGCTCGACAGGCGCCTTATAGGGCGCAAGATCAGGCTTCCACAGGCGGATCTTGCCGCCGGGCAACGTGACGGCTTTGAGCCGTTCAATGAAGGGGGACACTGTGAAGCGCAACGCCACCGCCTGCGCCGCCAGCGTCGCCAGGTTTTCCACCACGTCGGTAACATGCGCCCAACCTGCCTCGCGGTCGCCTTCACTGAGTTCGACCGCACCCTCAAAGACCTCGTAAAGCAGCTGACCGGCCATCACCCCGGCCATCACCAGGCCCAAGGGTGGCACGGCCATCCCCACCAGGTTCAGGCCGAACATGCCGATACTCAGGTAATGGGCTGCACGCCTTGAACTCGATGCCTTGTCAGCAGCCTCAGTGCTCACGGCCTGGTGTTGGGCATCGTTAAACAGTCGCGTGCGCAGACTGGCATGGCGATACACCCACAAGTCCGCAGCCCGCCAGAGGCCAGCGATTTCGATGGCCTGAATATTGAATTCGGGGGCTTTTATCGGAACGCGTACGGTCGGTTGCGGCTCCCCCAGCGACGAGCCGGAGGAAAAGAATGGGGCCGTCAGTAAACGCCCCCATTCCGAACGCAGCGCCTGTGAACCGAACGGTTGGGGTGGCGCATCCACCACGAGTTCGGTCAGCCTGCGGTAGTAGTAAGCGCGATCCTTATAGGCTACAAACTGGGCAAAAAGCTGCTGGTATGGCGTGGTTTGTACCCCCATGGAGCGGTCGGCACCCTGGCTGACGCTCGCGGTCAGGTGATCAGTCAATTCGTTGCGAAACTCATTAAACGTTTCATAACGCTTGATGGGGTGCTCGAGGTGGTCAGGAATATAGACGATAACCCAGCTCGAATAACGCTGCTTGGCACATGGGGCGATGATCAGGCAGTCATGCAGGTGCAGGTTCATCAGGCTCAAGCAGCAGTAACCGACCGGCTGGTTGCCGATCACGATGTGCTTTTCGCCAGCCGTCACACGCATCAGCAACGTGTAATCGGTGGCACCGATATCACCCTTGAGCAAGGCCAGATACGCCGCCGCCTTGAAGGCATCTTTCTGATGGCGGATGAAGCGATCCCGAAACTCGGCACGGGACCGTACATCATCAGGTATCAACTGCGCCCTGAGGTGAGCCTGGTATTGACTCCCCAAATCGAGATCACGGCATAACTGGGCGAACTCATGAATTTTCAGGGTCGTGGTGTGGCGTTCGAAGTGCTCGCGAGTATCCGGCTCGGTGATAAATCCCGAAACGCTATCGTAAAAACCGTCCTCGGCCTCCCGCGCCTCAAAGTTGCCCAGGGCAGCCTTGAGCAAGGAGAACGTCTTGACCCTGGAACCGCCGGTTTTTTTGCCAAAGGCGTCTTCAACCGGAACATACAGGCGCAACCAGGTTTGATTGACGTCCAGCGCATAACCGGCAGCCTTTAATGCCGCTTCCAATAACGGCTGGGCGAATGCTTCCAGCGCCTGGACTTTGCTTAGGGATTTCTCCAGCTCATTCAGGGAGTGGCAACGGCTCTCCAACAGCGTCTTGAGCTGATCCTTCTGCGATTGAGACGTGGCGTCGTACCAAGTGGGGATATTCGCGGGGGTCTGTTTGAGGGCCTGGCGCCGCTCAGGTGAACTGCTGACCAGGCAGGACGGGATCGCCTGTTTGATTAATTCGTAGTGTTGTCCCTGTTCACCGGGCGGGAGCGTGGAGGGGGCAATAACCTGAAGTTCGAGCATGGGAAGACAACCTTGTGGTGAGAAAGATTGTCATCCTATGCAGTGCGTTTTTTTGCTGGAGCTAACTATTTAGCAAGCTCGAAAACTCATCGGGTCAGCTCGTTCAGAAGTGCTCACGGGGGTCGAAAGCGGCCTTTTCAGCCAGCGCCTGCCACAATGCCTTGACCTCATCGTCTGCAGCCTTAGGCATCACAGCCTTGAGCTGGATAAACAGATAACCGCGTTGCCCGCCCTTGTTCAACAAGCCATGGCCCTTTGCGCGCATGCGTTGGCCGTTCTGGCTGCCGGCCGGCACCTTGAGATTGATCTTGCCGGTAAGGGTCGGCACTGCGACTTCCGCGCCCAACGCCAGCTCCCACGGGGCCAGCGGCAGGTTGATGATCAGGTTTTCGCCATCCACCTCGAACTTGGCGTGCGGCGCAAACTTGATGATCAGGTACAGGTCGCCATTGGCACCACCGCCCACACCCGGTGCGCCCTGGCCCTTGAGGCGGATGCGCTCGCCATCGGCCACACCGGCCGGAATCTTCACATTCAGGCTCTTGACGGTATTGCTGACATGCCGGCCAGACGCATCGTATTGCGGCACCTGGAAGCTGATCTGCTTGGACTCGGTGGACAGCGTTTCCTCAAGGGAAACGCTCAGTTGCATCTCCACATCCTGGCCCTTGCGCCCGGTAGGACGGCGCTGGCCGCCGCCAAAGGCGTCGCCGCGCGCGCCGAAGATCGAGCTGAAGAAGTCCGAGAAGTCGCCCGTGTCCTGGCCACCGCCATAACCACCACGGCTCTGCCAGCCCGGTGGCCCCTGGAACGGCTGGCCATGCTGGCCGTATTTACGCAGCTCATCGTACTCGGCGCGTTTGTCGGCGCTTTTGAGCGCCTCATAGGCTTCGGACGCGTCTTTGAATTTCTCTTCGGCGTCCTTTTCCTTGCTCACGTCCGGGTGATACTTGCGTGCGAGCTTGCGATAGGCGGCCTTGATTTCCTTGTCATCGGCGCTCGGCTCGACACCCAGAATCTTGTAATAGTCTTTGAAATCCATCGGCAGTTCACCATCCTTAATCGAGATCGCACAGCCCGGGGCACAACGTGCGCTGCTTTGCACCTGTTGAGTGGTGTGGCCTGGGGGTGCGTCAAAGTGTTATCGGCGCTAGCCGTATGCAACAGATGTGGGGGCAAATACCCAACTTTCAAGCACGATTTAGCGGATAGTCGGCCTACGCATCTGCGCGCGAGTGACATACACTGCGCGGCCGTTTTTTAACCGGAACCTGGAAGACATGAACAACACATCCCCAGCCCGTGCCTGCGGCATCGACTTCGGCACGTCCAACTCCACCGTCGGCTGGATCCGCCCCGGCGAGGAGACGCTTATCGCGCTGGAGGACGACAAGATCACCCTGCCGTCGGTGGTGTTCTTCAACTTCGAGGAGCGCCGCCCGGTGTACGGTCGCCTGGCGCTGCACGAATACCTGGAAAACTACGAAGGCCGGCTGATGCGCTCGCTCAAGAGCCTGCTGGGTTCCAAGCTGATCAAGCACGACACCAGCGTGCTCGGCACGGCCATGCCGTTCACCGACCTGCTGGCGCTGTTTATCGGCCAGCTCAAGAGCCGCGCCGAAGCCAACGCCGGTCGCGAGTTCGAAGAAGTGGTGCTGGGCCGCCCGGTGTTCTTCGTCGATGACGACCCGATGGCCGACCAGGAAGCCGAAAATACCCTGGTGGACGTAGCGCGCAAGATCGGCTTCAAGGACATCTCGTTCCAGTACGAGCCGATTGCGGCCGCGTTTGACTATGAGTCCACCATCGAGAAAGAAGAACTGGTGCTGATCGTCGACATCGGCGGCGGTACGTCTGATTTCTCGCTGGTGCGCCTGTCGCCGGACCGTCGTCACAACGACAACCGCCAAAGCGACATCCTCGCCACCGGCGGCGTGCACATCGGCGGTACCGACTTCGACAAACAGCTGAGCCTGCAAGGCATGATGCCGCTGTTCGGCTATGGCAGCCGCATGAAAAGCGGCGCCTACATGCCCACCAGCCACCACATGAACCTGGCCACCTGGCACACCATCAACTCGGTGTACTCGCAAAAATCCCAGCTGGCCTTGGGCAGCATGCGCTACGACATCGAAGACACCGGCGGCATCGACCGCTTGTTCAAGCTGATCGAACAGCGTGCCGGGCACTGGCTGGCCATGGAAGTGGAAGAAACCAAGATCCAGCTGACCCACGAAGACAACCGCCACGTGGCCCTGGACCGCATCGAAAAAGGCCTGAGCGTCGACCTGAGCCGGGCATTGTTCGAGTCGTCCATCGACGCGTTGCTGGAGCGTGTGCGCAACAGCGTCACGCAACTGCTTAACGATGCCTCGGTGAGCGTGGCCCAGGTGGACACGGTGTTCTTCACCGGCGGCTCCAGCGGCATTCCGGCACTGCGCCACAGCATCTCGGCGATGCTGCCGAATGCACGACATGTGGAAGGCAATATCTTCGGCAGTATCGGCAGCGGTCTGGCGATTGAGGCGAGCAAGCGTTACGGCGCAATGGAGTAGATCGTTCCCACGCTCCGCGTGGGAATGCATCCTGTGACGCTCCGCGTCACGACTTCAACAGCGGACGCAGAGCGTCCAGGGCAGCATTCCCACGCAGAGCGTGGGAACGAGCTAACGGGCCAGTTAAACCATCCCCGCCAGCTTCAACTCACTCTTCAGATACGCATAATAAATCGGCCCCGCCACCACGCCCGGCAGGCCGAATGCGGCTTCAAACACCAGCATCGCCAACAGCAATTCCCACGATTTGGCACTGATCTGCCCGCCGACAATGCGCGCGTTGAGGAAGTACTCGACCTTGTGGATCACGATCAGATATCCCAACGCCGCCACCGCCACCCAGATCGACAGCGACAGCGCGACGATGGTGATCAGGGTGTTGGAGATCAGGTTGCCGATCACCGGCAGCAGGCCGACCAGGAAGGTCAGCACGATCAGGGTTTTGGTCAAAGGCAGGTGAATGCCGCAGAGCGGCAACACAACCGCGAGAAAAATCGCAGTGAAGGCCGTATTGAGCGCGGCTATCTTGATCTGGGCGAAGACGATATTGCGAAAGGCCTGGACCAACAGGTGCAGGCGGTCGAACAGCGCGGCCGCCAGGGGTTTGCGTTTGGTCAGGTCGGGCACTCGCTGCAGGGCGATAATGGCGCCGAGCACCATGCCGATCAGCAGGGTGACGAACATGTGGGCGGCGTCTTTGCCGACCAGTTGCAGCTCGCTCAGGTGTTTGCTCAGCCAATCGCCGATGGCCACGCGGAATTCGGCGGCACTGGCGGGCAGGTAGGCGTCGACGAACGGCGGCAGTTGCCCGCGCGCGCGGTCGACCACGCCCATGAATTTGTCCAGGGAAGCCCCGGGGTTTTCCGCTTCGTGGAGCAGAAAGCTGATGGCGCCGGCAAAGATCAGGGTCAACACGCTGACGATCAAGGTGCCCAGCAACGCTACTGCCAGCCAACGCGCACGCCGGCCTTCAATCAGTCGCTGCAACTGCGGGGTAAGCATGTTGACCAGTTCATAAACCAGCAGGCCGGCCAGCAAGCTCGGCAACAGCTTGAGCGGCAGGACCAGCAATAGCCCGCCGAAAATGATGACGCAACTGACCAGCAACAACACGTGACGCTGAGAAAACGTTGGCATACAGCCTCAAAACGAACGGCGTTAAAGGATGGGCAGTCTGCCAGCCTTGAGGGAATCAAGCGAGAGGTCTGAATTGTGAACACCGTCAGTGTGGGAGCTGGCTTGCAGTGGCGAGGGAGCTGGCTCCCGTTCGACAGCGCAGCTGGAGCCCGCTTTTTTGGGGGCGCTTCGCACCCCAGCGCAAGCAAGCTTGCTCGCCACAGCAAGCCCGACTCCCACATGGGATCTATGTTGTTAGCTGCCTTTGAGGCAGGTGCTCATAAAGGTTTTACGCGCATCGCCAGCCAACGCCTTGGTTTTCGCCGAGGCATTGCAATCTTTCATTTTCTGCTGCTGTGGGGTCAGGGTCTTGGCATCGTTGGCAGCTGGCGCCGACAGGCAGGTCTTCATAAAGGCCTTGCGGTCATCACCTTTGAGCGTCTTGGTGGTCGCTTGTGCATTGCAGGTGGTCATTTTATTTTGCTGGGCTGTGGCAGCGAAGCCTTGGGAACACAGCAGCAGGCCCATCATCAACAACGGAATACGCAGCATCTTCATGGAGTTTTCTCCCTGTTACCGCACCAAAGGGGCACGGCCTACGCAGCAGTGTAGTCAAAACCTGTTACATCTTCAGCGTCCGCGAATATTCGACCGTCGGTACTGCTCCGGGGTGCAGCCGGCGTGACGCTGGAACATGGCGATAAACGCCGAGGCCGTGCTGTAACCCAAGTCAAAGGCTACATGTTGCACGCTGCGGTCGCTGTCCAGGGCTTCGATGGCGGCAAGATAGCGCAGGCGCTGGCGCCATTCGCCGAAGCTGATGCCCAGCTCGCGCACAAATTGGCGTGCCAAGGTGCGCTCACTCACATGCACCTGCTCCGCCCACTGCGCCAGCGGGCGATTGTCGCCAGGGTCGGCCTGCATGCCTTCGAGCACGCCGAGCAGCCCGGGGTGGCGCGCGTAAGGCAGAAAGCAATCATGCATCGGTGCCTGTTTGAGCTGGTCCACCAGCACCTGGGCCAGGCGTATATCGGCCTCACTTTGAGGAACATTGACGTCACGCTGGGCAAAATCGCTGAGGATCGCCTTGAGAATGTCACTGATCGCCAAGGTGCACGGCGCCTGCGGGAGTTGCGCGCACAATGCCGGGGCCAGGCCCACGGAGCGATACACAATCGCCTGGGCGTTGTAGGAGCTGTGCTCGGTATTGGGTGGGATCCACACCGCGTACTGCGGAGGCGACATAAAGCGGCTGCCGGCCACCTCCATGCGCATCACGCCATTGGCCGAATAGTCCAGCGAGCCCCAGCCATGCCGGTGCGGCGTACACTCGGTGTCGGGCGCAAATTCGGAGTAGCGGAAGTAGACCGGACTCGGCAGGCTGCGAAAATCCGCGAGGCGTACGGTGTGTCTGGCCATATTGTCTGGATACAAAGGTCGGTTGTCTGGATCGCAGTATAGGCTTCTATCCAGACAGGGGGATAATCGCGGCTCATCAACACACCTGGTTTCTTTCGATGCAATACGCGTACCCCCTGCTGGCCATCTTTATCTGGGCCGGCAACACCGTGGTCAACAAACTGGCCGTGGGCTCGATCTTCCCCGCAGAAATCGGCTTTTACCGCTGGTTGCTGGCGGCATTGCTGTTTACCCCATTCATGCTCAAGCCGGTGCTGGCCAACTGGGCGCTGATCCGCCCGAACCTGGGCAAGATCTTCATCCTCGGCGTGCTGGGCATGGCGGTGTATCAAAGCCTGGCCTATTACGCCGCGACGCTGACCAGTGCCACCAACATGGGCATCATCCTGTCGCTGATGCCGTTGATGTCGCTGACCGCTGCCATCATCAGCCTCGGCCAACGCCTCACCTTCGGCGCGCTGACCGGCGCAGTGCTGTCGTTCGCAGGCGTTGTCGTAGTGGTATCAGCCGGCAGCCTCGGCGCGTTACTGCAACACGGGCTCAACCTGGGTGACGCCATGATGCTGTTCGCCACCCTGGCCTACGCGGTCTACAGCACCCTGCTGAAAAAATGGCATTTGCGCCTGCCGCCGCTGGTGTTGCTGTATTTGCAGATACTGGTGGCGGTGGTGGTGCTGTTTCCGCTGTTCCTGTTCTCGGCCAAGGCCGGCTTGGGCTGGGCGAATATCCCACTGGTGCTGTACGCGTGCCTGCTGGCGTCGATGCTGGCGCCACTGGCGTGGATGCACTCGGTGAAACACCTGGGGCCAAGCCGCACCACACTGTTTTTCAACTTGCTGCCGTTGATTACCGCATTGATTGCGGCGGTGGTGCTGAAGGAAAAACTGGCGATGTATCACTTGGTCGGCGGCTTGCTCACCTTGGGTGGGGTGATTTTGTCGGAGCGTTGGATTACGCCGGTACGCCGTGAGGTTGGCGTCGCCTGACAGATCGCTATCGCAGGCAAGCCAGCTCCCACATTCGACCGGGTTCCAACTTTGGAATGGGGCCAACTGTGGGAGCTGGCTTGCCTGCGACGAACGATAACCCGGTCTCCCGGTTAAACCCCAGCCGCCTTCAGCCGCCGCGCATGCTCGACAAACAACCGGATCGGCTCGGCGCCCTTGCCCACCAACCCCAAGGATTGGTTGACGATATCGAAGTGATCCAGGGCGTAGTCATCGCCGATGACCGTGCCCAGGTGCGAGCTGTAGCGCCCGACCATGCCGTCACACTGGCCCTTCTCGCGCACAAAGCTGCGGGCGAACAACCGGCAACTGCGATTCGTGCCGTCCAGCAGGTTGCGCCCACGATCGGTCTTGCCCGGCTGCAAGGTGCCGGACCACGAGTAATAACGCACGCCATTGACCACCTCGGCGCCCTGCCCGCCCCAGGTTTCGGGCAGCCCTTGGGGATACTGGCGGTTAAACAAGGCCACACCGTCACGGGTCAGGGATTGGTGCGAGGCCTGCAAATCGGCCTTGAAGCGCGGGCCGCGATAGCCGGTTTCCAGCAGGCCCATCACCCAGGCAACCAGGTGAAACACCGCGCTCATGAGCCTGCCTTTCACGCTGTCAGCCGGGTAATGGGCGTGGATATGGTCCGCCAGCTCCGAGCCATGGTTGGGGCCAGCCACCGACGTCACTGACGCCACCCACTCCGGGCGCCTGGCGGCGGCATAACGCGCGGTGAGCGCGCCCTGGCTATGGCCGATCAGGTTGACCTTGTCGGCGCCGGTCTCGCGACGAATCTGCGCAATGTGTACCAGCAACTGCTCGCCACGCACCTCGCTGGAATCCAGCGGCGCCACCTGAACGGCAAATACCTGCGCCCCACCCGCCCGCAGCGCCGGGACAATCCCGTACCAGTAAGGGAAAAAGCCTACGCGCACAAAGCCCAGCATGCCGGGTACCAGCACCAGGGGGTAACGCGTGGCGAGGGAATCGGGCATAGGGCGGACATCCTGGTAGGGGAAGCGATAACGCCATCCTAGACCACCCGACATGACTGCCCCATGACTGTGCCGTTTAGAAGTGTCCGGTCAGGCGGTGTGAAATCCGATAAAACTTTTTGCGCTGCCCGGGACTCACAACTTGGAGTGATCACGCCGACAGAGCGTGGCGCAAAACCGGATTAGCACCAGGAGATTGAGATGACCCAAGCAAACTTGACCGACGTTGCAACCCTGCGCAGCCGCGCCCGCCAGCACGTCGAGAACGGTGCCGTGACCGAAGGCTACGACGCCGACCGTGAGGAAATTATTCGCCTGCTCAACGAGTCGCTGGCCACTGAACTGGTCTGCGTGTTGCGCTACAAGCGTCACTACTTCATGGCCAGCGGCCTGAAAGCCAGTGTCGCGGCCGATGAGTTCCTGGAGCACGCCACCCAGGAAGCCGAACACGCCGACAAACTGGCCGAACGCATCGTGCAGTTGGGCGGTGAGCCGGAGTTCAACCCCGACCTGCTGTCGAAGAACTCCCACGCCCAATACGTGGCCGGCAATACCCTGAAGGAAATGGTCTACGAAGACCTGGTGGCCGAACGGATCGCGGTGGACAGCTATCGCGAAATCATCCAGTACATCGGTGATAAAGACCCGACTACACGTCGAATCTTCGAAGATATCCTGGCCCAGGAAGAAGAACACGCCGATGACATGGCGGATATTCTGCAGGACCTGTAACGCGCTTCACCGCTGAACCCCATGTGGGAGCGGGCTTGCCCGCGATAGCAATCTAACAGTCAGTGCCTGTATCGACTGTTACAGCGCTATCGCAGGCAAGCCAGCTCCCACATTTTTTGCGCCGGGTCCTGATCGTTCCCACGCTCCGCGTGGGAATGCATCCAGTGACGCTCTGCGTCACATCCCCTCTAGGAGCGGACGCCTTACTTAACGGTTTTCGGCGCCTTGCCTTCCTTCATCTGTTGCAGCAACGGTGCGCACTGGTTGGGCTCATCCCCGCTCGGAGCGACCAACGCCAGCAACCCGGCAGCCGGGCCGGCGATCACACCCAGCGCGACCATGCCGGCACCCCGCAACATCAGCGGCACGGCCTTTACACCCGCATTAGGCTTGATAAACGGGCCATTGACGTACAACGGTGAACGCAGGGAGAACAAGCGAAAGCCCTTGGACTCTGGCGTGATGGTCAAGTCCAACTGCTCGGTCGCCATGTTCGCCGTGCCATCGATATAGATAATCGCGTTCTCGGTATCGAACACAAACAGCCGCGTCGTCGCCAAACCCGTCTTGATGCCAAAGTCTGCCGCCGCGCAGTTGATCTTCACTTCCTTGTCGCCAAACAAGCGGCCCACCACGTAGTTGCCCACGTTGAGCCCGGCAATTTCCATCAGGCCGCGGCTGATGGCGCCGTCATTGATCAGCATTTTCAGGTCACCGTTGGAGGTGCCCAACAAGGCCGCCACGGAGTTGCCGCGCCCGGAAATATCAGCGTCGCCGTTGAGCTCACCAAAGCTGGTCTTCATCGGTTCGAACGTCGGGAACAACTGTTTGAGCTTGAAGTTGCGTGCAGTCAACCTGGCACGGCCTTCCATTGGCGTGATGCGCCCGTTCAAGCGAATCTGCGCATCCAGCTTGCCACCCGCCACGCCAAAGCGCAGGGGTTGCAGGCTCAGCTCGCCATCGTTGAGAACCAAGTGGGTGTAGAGGTCGGTGAACGGCAAGTCGGCGCTGTGCACGATACGTTTGCCGGTGAATTCCACGTCGGCGTCCATGTCGCGCCAGCGCTCGGTGCGGAACTCTTCCACCGGCAGCACTTTGGTCGCCGGTTGCTTGCTCTCGCCACCACGGGCCTTCTGTTTAGCGTTGGAGTCGGCACCGATCAACGGTGCAAGGTCGGTCATCAGCAGTTGGTTGGACACCAGCGTACCGCTGAGCTTGGGGCGTGGCTGGCTGGCGACGTAGCTGAGGTTGCCGTGGATATCACTGTTGCCGATCTTGCCGTTGAAGTTTTCATAGGTGAATGACGCGCCGCTGGCCTCATGCAGCTTGGCGATCAGATGGCCGTCGGTGGAATAGGCCGGAGAATCGGGCAGCGTCACGCCGGTCAGCGGGTAAAGGTTGCCCAGGCTACTACCGGACAGTTTCAACCGCAGGTCCAGGGCACCCAGGTTCAGCGGATCGGTCAGGGTGCCGGCCAGTGCGATGCTGGTGTCGGCGATTTTCACTTGCGCTTGCAGCGGGAACGGCTTGGCCGCGTCCTGCAAGGCTAATAGCCCGCCTATCTTGCCGGTGCCATCGAGTTTCTGGCCGTGGTACTGGCCTTTGACCTTGAGGCCGAATGCGTAGTCCTGCGGCGCCGAACCTTTTTCCAGGGCCTTCTTGGCATCCGCGTCGCCGACGATTTCACCGAAGGGAATCGGCTTGCCAAGCAGGTCGATGATCACATCCAACTGGGTCTTGAGGGTTTGGTCGTCGAGGGTCACGTGGCCCTTGTCGAAGCCGATGGAGCCGATGTCCACCACCCAGCTGGAAGGCTCGGCGTTGGGGTCTTTGGGGTCGAACTTGAAGGTCCAGTTGGCGCGACCGTCGGCAAGGCGCTGCAAGTCGGCGCTTGGCTCGGTGAGGTCGATACGCGGGATCACCACGCGCTGAGCCAACAGCGCCAGGGGCGAGATGCGCAGCTCAACGCGTTTGAGCGTGACCATCTGCGGTTTTTTTGACCAGTCCGGGTTGCCCAGGGTCAGGTCTTCGGCAATCACGTGCGGCCACGGCACCCAGGCACGCCAACCGCCTTCATCGGCCTCGCGCGCCCACACCACGGCGAGGTTGCCATTAATGGCAAACGGGCGATGCAATTCTTCGGAGACCTTGGCATTGAGCGGCGGCTTGATGCGGTTCCAATCAAAGAACACCAGCACCAAGACCACGATAGCGATTAACACAGCGAAGCTGGCGCAGCTCCAAACCACGATTTTACGAGTGCGCGTCATTGCACAGGACTCCTCAACACAGATAGCAAAACTAAAGCTTATAAGGCTACGACTGGCAAACCGCCGGGGGGTTTAACCCGATCAGCGATTTAGTCGCAAAAAGCCACATTCCTGATCGACCAGACAGTTTTCATCATCGACAGCGCACCATTGTTACCCAGGTTCGTGTCGAAAATACCCATCACGGTGCAAAAGCGCGGGCTTGAGAGGCGCGTTCTAGAGCCTCTGCGGGGAACAATCAATTCTGTTGATTATTACCATTGTGTTTATGAACTTTTATATCGACTTCTCGAGAGTAACATTAGCCCTGTACCCACTTTATCGCCCTCCCAAGGAGCAACCCATCATGAAACGCCAAATACTCGCTACTGTTCTGCTGTCGGTCCTGGCTTCCAGCGCATTTGCCCTGCCAGCCGCTGAACAAGCTACCCCACAGAACAAAGCTCAAGCCGTTCAGTCGAGCCAGACCCTGGCCCGCAGCGGTTCGCAAGAAGACGAAAACCGTGACTACGCCAAAGGCGCCGTTGCTGAAAACGGTCGCAACCGCCTGGAAGAGAAAGGCCTGGTAGAAGGTGGCGCTGAACAAGCCAACAAACGTGCTTACACCGAAGGCGTTGCTGAAGGTGGCCGTGATCGCCTGGAACAAAAAGGCCTGGTAGAAGGCGGTGCTGAGCAAGCCCACAAACGCGCTTACACCGAAGGCGTTGTTGAAGGCGGTGCTGACCGTCTGCAAGAACTGCATCAAGCACAGAGCTAACCCCGTGGTGGCCGAGAAAAAAGCCCGATCTGAAGATCGGGCTTTTGCTTTTATCTGACGCTTATCTGAACTGCATCACACCCCAACACCCCGCCAAGTTCGACGTAGCTGAAGCTGTTTTGCTAGAGTGCGTCGCTGTACTTGCCGACAAAGCCCGCCCGCCGATGCTGCCCCGCGCCGAACAGAAGCAACAGACCCGCCTCGCCTTGATGGACGCAGCCCGCCATCTGATGGAGTGTGGCCGTGGGTTCGGCAGCCTGAGCCTGCGCGAAGTGGCCAAGACCGCCGGGATTGTGCCGACCGGGTTCTATCGTCACTTTGAGGATATGGACCAGCTGGGGCTCGTGCTGGTCAGTGAAGTCGGTCAGACCTTTCGCGCCACCATTCGCCTGGTCCGTCACAACGAGTTCGTGATGGGCGGCATCATTGATGCCTCCGTGCGGATCTTTCTGGACGTGGTTTCAGCCAACCGTTCACAATTCCTGTTCCTGGCCCGCGAGCAATACGGTGGCTGCCTGGCCGTGCGCCAAGCCATCGGTGCGCTGCGTGAAGACATCACCAGCGACTTGGCTGCCGACCTTACGTTGATGCCCAAGCTCCAGCACCTGGATGCCGACGGCTTACATGTGATGGCCGACCTGATCGTCAAGAGTGTGTTCGCCACCCTGCCCGACATCATCGATCCACCGGCCCAGGCCCTGCCTGCCCACCTTACGCCCCAGGCGAAAATCACCCAGCAACTGCGCTTTATCTTTATCGGCCTCAAGCATTGGCAAGGGCTGGGCAGCACCGAATAAGCCCGGTCAGCCCGCCGTGTGGAAGCGCTTGGCGGTGGTGTAGTGCTTTTTCCAGTAGCTGTTGCTCAATGAATCGATACGCACGCGTTTGCCGGTACTGGGCGAGTGGATGAATTTGCCCTTGCCGATATAAAGGCCGACATGGCTGACCTGGCCGCGCCCATTGCCTTTGAAAAATACCGCGTCGCCGGGCTTGAGGGCCTCGCGCTTAACGGTCGCAGCGCTTGATCGATGCATTTCTGTGGTGGTGCGCGGCAGGCGGATATTGGCTTCGGTCTTGAACAGGTAGACCAGGAAGCTGCTGCAATCAAACCCCTGGTTAACCTTGGTACCGCCGCTTTTATACGGCGTGCCGAGCAGCTCATGGGCACGATCGATCACGTTGTCGATGGTGGCGGAGGGTTCGAAGGCCACAGGCGCTTTTAAATTGGCCGAGGCCGGTATGACGGAGCAGGACAAGCTGAGAATAAGTGAAACCAAAAATACTTTGAACATGATCGGCGTCGCAGTGGATTAAACACGGCGCACATCGTAATGAAACAGCGCGTAACTTTTTGAACGGCAAATCCTTCAATCACGTAGGACAAATCCTAGAAAAATCCAGTGCGAAACAGATGAAGGAAATTTCATCCTTCACGCAACGGTTCTCAACGAAAAGCGCCCCCATCCAGTGCTATAAATCCAATAGCGCACCAATTTGAAGCGCGACAGCCATTGGCTGACGCCCTATTCGGTGGCATGTCCGTGCTTGCCTACAGGGATTTCCCGCCCATACACACGGTTGGCAAGCCCCTTGCTCTAGCTCATTTATCGCTCATAGCTGGAAGCCTCCTGATGCTGGTGATCCACCGCCGAATCGCCCCCCAAGCCCTCTGGGCCGCCGAACTGCTGCTGAACTTCGAAGCCCGCAGCAAAAGCCGCCTGCGCTGTTTCAGTGCCGACGGCGAAGACGTCGGCCTGTTTCTGGAGCGTGGCCAGCCGCCGCTGCACGATGGCGAATGCCTGCAAGCGGAAGACGGGCGCGTGGTACGCGTGGTCGCCCGCCCTGAACAGCTGCTGCACGTGACCTGCAGCAACGCCTTTGAACTGACCCGCGCGGCGTATCACCTCGGCAACCGCCATGTGGCCTTGCAAGTCGGCGACGGCTGGCTGCGCCTGCTCGATGACTACGTACTCAAAGCCATGCTCGAACAGCTCGGCGCCACCACGCAAACCCTCGAGGCTCCGTTCCAGCCGGAACACGGTGCCTATGGCGGTGGCCATCATCATTCGCGTCATGGCGATGAAGACTTCAATTACCCGCCCAAACTGCACCAGTTCGGCGTGCGTCTATGAACCCAGCCTGGGCGCTGTTGCGTCTGGCCAGTCCGCAATTGCCGATTGGTGGCTACAGCTATTCCCAAGGCCTGGAGATGGCGGTGGAGAACGGCCGCGTCAATGATGCAGCCAGTGCCCGGCGCTGGATCAGCGACCAGTTGCTGCTCAACCTCGCCCGTTTTGAAGCGCCGCTGTTGCTCGCCCATTGCCACGCCGCCGCCGAACAGGATTGGCCGCATTTGGCGCAGCTGTGCGAAGAGCACCGCGCCAGCCGCGAGACCCGCGAGCTGTATCAGGAAAGTCGCCAGATGGGCTATTCCCTGCAACAGCTGCTCAACGGTTTACCGGAGCTGGACGACGCCGCGCGCCACTTTCTGGCCCAACGTGATGAACCCCACCTGGCCCTGGGCTGGGCTTTGGCCGCCCGCGCCTGGCACATCAACCCCGATGACGCCCTGGCCGCGTGGCTGTGGAGCTGGCTGGAAAACCAATTGGCGGTGCTGATGAAAACCCTGCCGCTGGGCCAGCAAGCCGCCCAACGCCTGACCAGCCAATTGCTGCCCCTGTTGCAACAAGCCCAGCAGGACGCGGCACGCATCGACCCTCCCCATTTCGGCAGCGCCGCGTTCGGCCTGTCCCTGGCGTGTATGGCCCATGAGCGCCAATACAGCCGCCTGTTCCGTTCCTAGGAGACCTACATGAACACACAACCTTTGCGTGTCGGCATCGGCGGCCCAGTGGGCTCCGGCAAGACCGCCCTGACCCTGGCGCTGTGCCTGGCGCTGCGCGACCGCTACAACCTGGCGGTGGTCACCAACGATATCTACACCCGCGAAGACGCGGATTTTCTGGTGCGCAACCAGGCACTGGCGCCCGAGCGCATCATCGGCGTGGAAACCGGCGGCTGCCCGCACACGGCGATTCGTGAAGATGCCTCGATCAACCTCGAAGCGGTGGACCAACTCAACCGCCGCTTCCCCGGCCTGGACCTGATCCTGGTGGAGTCTGGCGGCGACAACTTGTCGGCCACGTTCAGCCCGGAACTGTCAGACCTGACCATCTACGTGATCGACGTGTCTGCCGGTGACAAGCTGCCGCGCAAGGGCGGGCCCGGTATTTGCAAATCCGACTTGCTGGTCATCAACAAGATCGACCTGGCGCCCCTGGTCGGCGCCTCGCTGGAACTGATGAACAGCGACACCACACGCATGCGCAACGGTAAGCCCTTTGTGTTCAGCAACCAGAAAACCGGCATCGGCCTGGATGAAATCGTCGCCTTTATCGAACGTCAGGGTTTGCTGACTGCAGCCTGATCACACCCCCAAAAGGAGCCTGTATGGGACTCAACAAAATTCTTGCAACCGCCGCCCTGCTGCTGGCACCGGCCCTTGCCTTCGCTCACCCCGGGCATGGCGATAATGGTCTGGTGGCCGGTATCAGCCACCCATTGGGCGGTATTGATCATTTACTGGCCATGGTCGCGGTCGGGTTGTGGGCCGCGCAGCAACAAGGCAAGGCGCGCTGGGCACTGCCTTGCGCGTTTGTCGGCACCATGCTGGTGGGCGGCCTGCTCGGCTTTGAAGGCCTGGAACTGCCGGCGCTGGAAAGCGGGATTGCTGCCTCGGTACTGGCGCTGGGCTTGGCGGTAGCGCTGGCAGTGCGGCCGCCGTTGTTTGTGGCGGTGGCGGCGACGGCGTTGTTTGCGTTGTTCCACGGTGTGGCGCACGGCCTGGAGCTGCCTGACATGTCCAGCCCGTGGGCGTATGCGGCCGGCTTTGTGGCCGCGACGGCGGCGCTGCATGCTGCCGGGTATGCGGTGGTGCGTTTCCTGCCAGCTGCTGCGGCGCCGCTGGTACGGGTTGCCGGGGCAGCTTCGGCGGCAACCGGGGTTTGGTTGCTGGCGGGCTGATTGGCGGCGCTGCTGAGGGCACCATCGCAGGCAAGCCAGCTCCCACCTTTGACTGTGTTCACAGATCCAAAGGTGGGAGCTGGCTTGCCTGCGATGGCGGTGGCACAAACACCACAGAACTCAAGCCTGCTACCATGCGCGCCTACACCTCTGCCGTGACGACGCCAGCCGATGCCCATCGCTTCCCAACCTTCCTTGAATGCCGTGCTTACGCACTTCCACACCCTGATCGTGCCATTGTGGCAAGGCCCAGGCTGGAACGCCGAGTTGGCGTTGCCCTACGAGGCCGTGGACGCCAATCACCAGCCATTGCCCCCGCAACGCTACCGCGCCATGGCCTGCGCCCGGCAGTTGTACCTGTTCGCCAGCCTGATCGGCGAGCCGGGTGCAGCGTTTGCCGAAGAGCGTGCAGCGGCGCTGTTTCGTTCGCTGCAACGGCATTTTCATGATGCCGAACACGGCGGTTGGTTTTACAGCATCGACGCCCACGGCAAACCGCTGGACAAGCGCAAAGACCTCTACACCCACGCTTTCATCATCTTCGCCTGCGCCCACTATTGGGCCAAAGTCCGCGAGCCGTTGGTGGAGTCGGTACTCGATGCGGCCCTGGCCGTGGTCGCCGAACGTTTCGCCACCGGCGACGGCCTGTACGAAGCCGTATTGGAGCGCAACTGGTCATCGCTCAAGTCCGGCCCACTGCAAAACCCACTGATGCACCTGGCCGAAGGTTTCCTCGCCACCCTGGCCGTGCGTGAAGACGCGATCACCCAGGATGCGTTGCTGGACCTCGCCACCGCCCTGCAGAAGCGCTTCATCGACCGCCAGCACGGCGTGATGATGGAAAAACCGCTGGGCGCTGTGGATAACTGGTTTGAGCCGGGACACCAGTTCGAGTGGTTCTTTTTGCTCGACTCTTCAGAGGTACTGCGCGGCACACCCTTGCATGCCTCGCTGACGCGGGCATTTGCCTATGCAGAGCTTAAGGGTGTGGATAAGTTAAGTGGCGCGGTCAGCGGCATGCTCGCGCTGGATGGCAGCGTGCGCGACGGCACGCAACGGATCTGGGCACAGGCTGAATACCTGCGGGCGCTGACCTTGCGGCCGGGCAGTGAAGCGGTGTTGCAACGCCAATTGCTGGCGCTGCAGCAGAACTTTTTGCATGAGAAAGGCTGGCATGAATGCCTGGATGCCAAGGGGGCGGTGAGCCGGCGGGATATGCCGTCGACTACGCCGTATCACTTGGCGACTTGCTATCAGGGGCTGATCCAGCATCTGGGTTGAGCTTTAGTGCCTCATCGCAGGCAAGCCAGCTCCCACATTTTGATGTGTGAACACAGTCAAATGTGGGAGCTGGCTTGCCTGCGATAGCGGTCTACCTGACTGTCATGCAATCCACTTGCGATCCCCAGTAAAACTGATCGTCAGCCAGCGCGCCGCATCCGGCGTACCCAACCCTGTGGATATCTCCTCGCGCAGCCCATCAAGCGTCGCCACGTTATCTACCGGGTAATTGGCCGGCAACACCACATGAATCTCGATAAACCGCGCCCGCCCGTGCTTTTGCACGTAAGACACGTAATCATCAAAACCGTGCTTGGCCTGGGCGGCATCCATCACTTCGCGCACTTTGTCATCCAAGTGGTCCGGGGCAATGCCCAGCACCTCACGCAACGCCGGGCGCAGGATCTTGAACGCCGGCGCCAGCATGCTCAGGGCCAGCAGAATCAGGATCAATGGGTCGACATACACCGCCCACTCGCCATAGCCCTGGGACTTGAGCAACAGCGCAGCGAGGAAGCTGATCAGCAAGCCCACCGACAGCATCGCGTCCACCAGCCAACTGATGTTGTCGAACTGGATCAGTGAAGATTTGAGCTTGCGATTGCGATAGCGCACGTAGAAGAAGTAGGCAAACTCGACCACGGTAAACACTGCCGCGTAGACGATCACCAGTCCCAACTCAATCTCACGCCCGCCATTGATGATGCCGAACACACCGTTGAGAAACGCGTAGATCGCGATCAACAACAGGAAGCTGCCTTCGATCAGCAGCACCATCGGTTCCAGGTGCCAGTAGCCGAACTGGAAACGCTCGTTGCTTTTCTTGGCGATCAGCTTGGCCGTGATCAGCATCAGCACCTTGATGGCGGTGGCGATCAGCGAGAAAAAGCCGTCGAATAGAATGGACTGGGCGCCAGATATCACACCCGTGACAATCCCGGCGATCGCGACCGCGAACATCAGAATCGTCGATTGTTTGAGCAGTGCCTGCTCACCTCGGTTACTCACATTTCCTCCCGTCAAAACCTTTAAACCGCACAGTGCGGAGGGGTTTTCAGGAGTGGAGTGTACCTTATGTCCTGTTTTGGCCGATTTGACGCCATCGCAGGCAAGCCAGCTCCCACATTCGGCCGCATTCTCATGCAGGAACTCGGTCAAGTGTGGGAGCTGGCTTGCCTGCGAAGGACGCAACGCGGTCTTAAGCCTTACTTGGCCCCACGCTCAATCGCAAACCCAGCCCAGGTCTGGCTCACCGGCATCAGCTCCAACCGGTTGATGTTCACGTGCGCCGGGGTATTCATCACCCAGAAGATCGTGTCGGCAATGTCCTGCGGCTGGATCGGCTCGGCACCGGCATAGGTCGCGTCATAACGCGCCTGGTCACCGCCAAAGCGCACCAGCGAGAACTCGCTCTCACACAGGCCTGGCTCGATGTTGGTCACGCGCACGCCGGTGCCTTGCAGGTCGCAACGCAGGTTCAGCGAGAACTGCTTCACGAACGCCTTGGAGCCGCCATACACGTGGCTGCCCGGGTACGGGTAGTTGCCGGCGATGGACCCCAGGTTGATGATGCCGGCGCCACGGCCATGGGCGATCAGGCGCGGCAACAGCAGGTTGGTGGTGGTCAGCAGGCCCTTGATGTTGGTGTCGACCATGGTTTCCCAATCGTCGAGGCTGCACTTGGGCGCAGGGTCGGTGCCCACGGCCAGGCCGGCGTTGTTGATCAGCCCGCGCAACTTGGCGAACGACGGCGGCAGGTTGGCGATGGCCTCCTCCATACCCTTGCGGTCACGCACGTCCACCACCAGGCCATGCACTTCGGTCTGCTTGGAAAGCTCTTCGACCAAGGCATTCAAACGGTCAGCACGACGGCCGGTAAGCACCAGTTTCCAGCCAGCGTCGGCAAAACGACGGGCGCAAGCTTCGCCAAAACCAGAGGTGGCGCCAGTAATAAACAGCGTGTCGGACATGGTGTTCTCCTTGCGGGCATCGGAAAAAAAACAGCCAGCAGAATGCCCTTACGCCGCGATTGCAGCAACCGCTAAGCGCATAACTTCATACACGGCTGGTTGTTTTTTGATCACTTCAGGCAAAGCCTTATAGAACGTGGCGTGCAGCCATATGCACGCAGGTTATCCACAACTGCGCCCACAGTCTTTGGGGGCAAGTGTAAAAAGCGCCAAGCCGCTCTATACAAGGCTTGCAGGCGATTTCAGAAAGTTTTTTGCTTGACCTTGGCCAAGGCGTATGTAGCCCAATGGCAAGAGGGAAAATCCGAACGATGGCTCCAGGCCAGTCATTCCGGCCTCTGCGGCCGTCTTTCCAGAGTTTAGTCACAGACTTATCCACAGGCTGTTCCGACATAAATCAGTCATATACCTGTGTCTTTAAACAGGTTGACAAAGCCCTCGGCAGGCCAGCAAAAACCGGCTGATCAATAAACAACCACCACGCTGCAAGCCACGGTTTTAAAGGCTTGCAGCCAGCTACTCCCACGTTACCCACAGCCGGTTCCACAGCGGATGGGGACAAGTCAAAACTGTGACAAAACAGGGATTTGCGGCGGCTATATGTCGCGCTTTGGAGGTGGGCTGGATTTGTTTTCCACAATTTGGCGGGAGCACTGAAAACACCCCAAAAATACCTGTGGGAACCGTTTCATGTGGGAGCTGGCTTGCCTGCGATGGCATCTCCTCGGTCTACCTGAAAGACCGAGGTGCTTGCATCGCAGGCAAGCCAGCTCCCACAGAGAGCCGGTTCCCACATGGGGTTATTGCGTCAGGCCTTTAGATCAATGCCCGCCGAGGTAGGCGTTGCGCACTTCCTCATTCACCAGCAATTCCTTGCCGGTGCCCGTCAGGCGAATCTCGCCGTTGACCATCACATAGGCCCGGTCCGACAGGCGCAGCGCGTGGTTGGCGTTCTGTTCCACCAGGAAGATAGTCATCCCGGTGGCGGCCAGCTCGCGCAGTGTGGAAAAGATCTGCTTCACCACAATGGGCGCCAGGCCCAGGCTCGGTTCGTCCAGCAACAGCAGTTTGGGCCGGCTCATCAGCGCGCGGGCGATGGCGAGCATTTGCTGCTCACCACCGGACATGGTCATTGCGCGCTGGGTGCGCCGCTCCTTGAGCCGCGGGAACAGCTCGAACATGCGCTGCATGTCTTCCTGCGCATACTTGTCGCCAATCGGGATGGTGCCCATCAGCAGGTTTTCCTCGACGGTCATGTCGGGGAACACCCGCCGCCCTTCCGGCGACTGCGCAATGCCGTTGGAGGCGATGTAGTGGGACGACTTGTGGGTAATGTCGACGCCGTTGTACAGAATTTGCCCGGACTCGGCGCGCGGCTGGCCGAAAATCGACATCAGCAGCGTGGATTTACCCGCGCCGTTGGAGCCGATCAGGCTCACGGTTTCGCCTTCGTTAATGTGCATCGAGACTTTTTTCAGGGCCTGGATCGGGCCGTAAAACACGTCCAGGTCCTTCATTTCGAGGATAGGTGCACTCATACCAGCTCCTCTTCGTCTGCGCCCAGGTAGGCGGCAATCACTTTCGGGTCGTTGCGGATCGCGTCCGGGCCGCCTTCGGCGATCACGTTGCCGTGGTCGAGCACCACGATGTGGTCGGAAATACTCATCACCATGCCCATGTCGTGTTCGATCAGCACCACTGTCAGGTCGTGTTCGTCGCGCAGCAGGCGAATCATCGCGCTGAGGGCTTCGGTTTCCTGCGGGTTGAGGCCCGCTGCCGGTTCGTCCAGGCAGATGATCTGCGGCCGGGTGCACATGGCGCGGGCGATTTCCAGGCGGCGTTGCTGGCCGTAGGAAAGCTCACCGGCCAGGCGGTTGGCGCAGTCGACCAGGTCCACCACTTCCAGCCAATAGAAGGCGTGGTCGAGAGCATCGCTTTCGGCCTTGCGGTAGCCCTTGGTGTTGAGGATGCCCGCCAGCATGTTGCGGTTGACCCACATGTGCTGGGCCACCAGCAGGTTTTCCAGTACCGACATTTCCTTGAACAGGCGAATGTTCTGGAAGGTCCGCGCCAACCCTGCGCGGTTGACCAGGTGGGTGCCGCCGAACATTTTGTAGTACACGCGGCTGAAGAAGCTTTTTGGCGATACAAAGTCGACGGCCTTGAAGCGTTCGCCGAGCAACTGGATCACGTTGGTCTGCTTGCCACGAATGTTCAGTTCGATCTTGCCGCCGCTGGCTTTGTAGAAGCCGGTGAGGCAGTTGAACACCGTGGTCTTGCCCGCGCCGTTGGGGCCGATCAGGGCGAAGATCGAGTTGCGTTTGACCTTGAGGCTCACATCGCTCAAGGCCTTGATGCCACCGAAGTGCATCATCAGGTGTTCCACTGAGAGGACGACTTCTTTGCTCATGGCGCCACTCCTTTACGTGGGGTCACACCGGTTCGGCTGATGCGGATCAGCCCGCGTGGCCGCCAAATCATCATCACCACCATCAACACGCCAAACAGCAGCACACGGTACTCGGAGAAGCTGCGCAGCAACTCCGGCGCGACGGTCAAGACGAACGCCGCAATCACCACACCGACTGTCGAGCCCATGCCGCCCAACACCACGATGGCCAGGATCAGCGCAGACTCGAAGAAGGTAAACGACGACGGGTTGACGAAGCCCTGATAGCTGGCAAAGAACACCCCGGCCAGCCCCGCAGTCGAGGCCCCGATGGTGAACGCCGAAAGCTTGACCAGTACATGGTTCAGGCCCATGGAACGGCAGGCGATTTCATCTTCGCGCAAGGCTTCCCAGGCGCGGCCCACTGGCATGCGGGTCAGGCGGTGCTTGATGTACAGCACGGCCAGCACCACCAGGAACAGCACGATGTAGATGAACATGAACTTGATGTTGGGGTTGTAATCGATGCCGAAGAACTCGTGGAACGGAATCCCGCCATCCTTGGCCTTGCGCCCGAACTCCAGGCCGAGAAAAGTCGGCGAAGGCACCGGCATACCGTTGGGGCCACCGGTGAACGACAGCCAGTTGTTGAGCACCAGGCGGATGATTTCACCAAAGCCCAGGGTCACGATGGCGAGGTAGTCACCGTGCATTCGCAACACCGGGAACCCGAGTATGCAGCCCGCCAGCGCGGCAGCGATGGCCGCCAGGGGCAACACACTCCAGAAGCCCAGGCCCAGGTATTGATAACCGAGCGCCAGGCCGTAGGCGCCGATGGCGTAGAACGCCACGTAACCCAGGTCGAGCAAACCGGCCAGGCCCACCACGATGTTCAGGCCAAGGCCGAGCAACACGTAGATCAGCCCGAGAATCACCACGGTCAGCAGGTACTTGTTGGCGAAGATCGGGAACACGATCGCGATCACGATCAGTGCCGGGATGATCCAGCGCAGCCGCGATTTGTAGTCCGGCGGCAACACGTGCACGCCGGAGCCACTGCTCTCGAAACCCTGCAGGATCTTCACGCCCTTGGGGGTTTGCAGGAACAGGCTCAAGGCAAAGCGCCCGGCCATCACGATGGCGACCAACGTGGCCACCCGCGCAGGCTCGAGGTTAAAGCTATAGCCGTCGAGGACCACGCCGACGATCGGGCCGAACACGATCAACGAAATCAGCCCGGCAAGGACCGTATCGACCACACTTTTCTTGATATCGATAGATTTGGCAGCAGACATGTTTACACCTTAGCCACGAGTGGGCGACCAAGCAGGCCCTGAGGACGGAAGATCAGAATCACCACCAGCAGGGAGAAGCTGAACACGTCTTTGTAGTCAGAGTTGATCAACCCCGAGAACAGCGACTCGGAAATACCCAGGATGATCCCGCCCAACATCGCCCCAGGCAGGGAGCCGATGCCGCCGAGTACCGCTGCGGTAAATGCCTTGATGCCGATGATGAAGCCGGCATAGAAGTCGAAGGTGCCGTAGTTGAGGGTGATCAGCACGCCGGCCAGGGCGGCCATGGCGGCACCAATGACGAACACGTAGGAGATCACGCGGTCGGTGTTGATGCCCAGGATCGAGGCCATCTTGCGGTCTTGCTGGGTGGCGCGGCACATGCGGCCGAGCTTGGTGTATTTGATGATGTAGGTCAGCAGGCCCATGCCGAGAAACGCGGCCACCAGGATAAACACCTTGGTGTAGGTCAACTGCACGAAGCCCGTGCCGATATCGACGCGCCAGGCGCCGGCCAGCAGGGTTGGAATGCCTTGTTGTTTCGCGCCCTGAGCGATCTGCGCATAGTTTTGCAGGATCAGGGAGATACCGATGGCGCTGATCAGCGGTGCCAGTCGGGTGGAGTTGCGCAGCGGTTTGTAGGCGACACGCTCGATGACCCAACCGTACACGCCGGTGACGACCACGGTGAAGATCAGAGTGCCGAGAATGAGCAGCGGGAAGGATTCGATGCCGAAGTAAGCCAGCAGTGCCAGACTGATCGCCGCGAGGTAAGCGGAAATCATATAAACCTCGCCGTGGGCGAAGTTGATCATGCCAATGATGCCATAGACCATTGTGTAGCCGATGGCGATCAGGCCGTAGACCGACCCGAGGGTCAGGCCGTTGACCAGTTGCTGCAGGAAAATACCATCCATAACGCAATCTCACGCGGTGAGCACCTGCACACGGTTGAGTGCGCGGCGCTTCTGGAGGAAAAGACAGATATCGATATCAACACCACTCCCTGTGGGAGCGGGGCCCTGTGTGGGAGCCAGCTCCCACAACAAGCCCGCTCCTACATGGGTTCCGTGGTGCTTGTTCTTACTTCTGCTTTTCCAACTGGTGGTATTTGCCGTCTTTATCCCACTGGTAAACCACGTAGTCGGAGATTTTCAGGTCGCCCTTGGTATCCCAGGCTTTTTCGCCCATGACGGTTTTCACCGGGTGAGCCTTGAGCCACTTGGCGGCGTCTTCGCCTTTGTTGGATTTGGAGCCGTTGAAGCCAGCCGCCAGGGCCTGGATCGAGGCGTAGGCGTACAGGGTGTAGCCTTCTGGCTCAGTGCCGTTTTTACGGAACTCTTCCACCACGGTTTTGCTGTCTGGCAGCAGGCGCGGGTCGGCGCCGAAAGTCATGTACACACCATCCACGTATTGCTTGCCGCCAGCGGTGGCCACCAGTTCGTCGGTCACGACACCATCATCGGACATGAACTTGACGTCCTTGAGGCCGGCTTCACGAATCTGGCGGACCAGTGGGCCGGCTTCCGGGTGCAGGCCGCCGAAGTACACGACGTCCGCACCAGTGGAGCGGATTTTGGTGACCAGCGCGCTGAAGTCTTTCTCGCCACGGGTCAGGCCTTCTTCCAGCACCGGCTTGACGCCGCGCTTGGTCAACTGGGCAGCGGTGGCGTCGGCCAGGCCTTTGCCGTAGGTGTCCTTGTCGTTGATGACCGCTACTTTTTTGCCTTTGAGCACGTCGACGATGTAGTCGCCGGCCACGATGCCTTGCTGGTCGTCACGGCCACACATACGGAATACGGCACTCAGGCCACGCTCGGTAACCTGCGGGTTGGTGGAACCCGGAGTGATCATGATGATGCCCGCTTCGTCGTACACCTCTGACGCCGGGATGGTGTTGGAGGAGCAGAAGTGCCCGACCACGCCGATCACTTTGTCCTGGTCGGCCAGGCGGTTGGCCACGGCCACGGCTTGCTTGGGCTCACAGGCGTCATCACCGGCAACCAGTTTGATCTGCTCGCCGTTGATGCCACCGGCCTTGTTGATAACATCGGCTGCCGCTTGGGCACCCTTCATGTACTGCTCACCGAAAGCTGCGTTGGCGCCCGTCATCGGGCCTGCCACGCCAATCTTCACATCAGCTTGAACAAACGCAGAAACACCCAACGCCGCTGCAACGGCGAGGGCCAGAAAACCTTTCTTGTAAAACGTCTGGGACATGAGTGGTGCTCCGAGGTTTTTGTTTATTGGCACTACGAATTCGCGTCAAACTTTCACAGGAAAGCCCAGAGCAAGGCGCGTGCCATTACTTTTTTATTCTTCAAAAAGACACGGTGTCATTGTTATTACAGGCGTTCCGACTCCCTTTGCCAGTACGTGCAACCGTCTAGCATCGAAAGGTGCAACCAATGGATCCAAAAAGTACAACCCTGGCAGGTCGCACCTGCAACCGGATGCCTAAACGACAGTTCCTACAGCTGTAACAATGTGCGTAACGGAACTGCACATTTACAGTGCGTGATTGCTACGACTTGCACCAATACAGATTAGTAGCCTGCTAAGAAGATGCAGGCTTTTGACAGGTATTTCGCTGATCAGACCACGATCCGCAGGCATTGCCCGGCGTGATACAGCGAGAACCCCGCTTCATACAGGCAACTGCGCAGGCCCACCCCGGCCAGCGGTTGCATCGGCGCAAACGGGATCGGCAACGCCTGTGGATCCTGGTGACATAAGTAGTCGGCAAAGGCCTTGCCCACCACACTGCCCGTGGTCACGCCGCGGCCGTTATAACCGGTGACGGCGACCAGACCGGGGGCCGGCTCGAACAGGCGCATCAGGTGGTCCGGGGTGAAGGCGATGCAGCCGGTCCAAGTGCATTCCCACTGCACCGATTTGAGGTACGGGAAGTAATGCTGCTGCACCCGATCGGCCCACGCCTTAAGGAACCACGTCGGTTTCTGGTTGCCATTGCCCAGGCTGCCGAGCAACAAGCGGCCATCCGCGTCGCGGCGGATGCTGCTTAACACCTGGCGTGTGTCCCACGAGCCCTGCCCGCCGGGGAGGATCTGTTTGGCGGCGTCGTCCGTCAGCGGTGCCGAGGCGACCTGGTAGTAATAGCCGGGGAAAAAGTTGCGCCGCAGCTCAGTCCATTCACCTTCGGTATAGGCGTTGGAGGCGATCACCACTTGCGCCGCCTGCACTGAACCTTGGGTGGTCTGCACCGACCAGACTGCACCTTGGCGTTCAAGCTGAGTGACTGGCGAATGATCGAACAGTTGCCCGCCAAGCCCCACGGCGGCATTCGCCAGGCCACTGGTGTAGGCCATTGGGTTCAAGGTGCCAGCGCGCCGGTCCAGCAGGGCGGCGGCGATCTTTTTGGTCCCGGTGGCCTGTTCACACGCCTGGCCCGTGAGCAACTCGACGGGGGCGCCACGGCGTTTCCATTGCTCTTCGCGACTGCGCAAATCCGCCTCGCCACGGGCGTTATGCGCCATGTGCAAGGTGCCCTCACGGCGCAGTTGGCAATCAATCTTGTATTTGTCGATCAGGCTGAACACCAGCGACGGTGCCGCGCCCAGCATGCGGTTGAGCTGACTGCCCACCGCCTCGCCAAAACCGGCTTCGATCTCGTCCGGCGGGATCCACATACCGGCGTTGACCAGCCCGACGTTACGCCCCGAACCGCCATGGCCGGTGCGATGAGCCTCCAGCACGGCGACGCTTTTACCTTGTTCCAGCAAATGAATGGCGGCCGACAAGCCGGTGATACCGGCACCGATCACGCACACATCAACCTTGACCTCGCCCTTGAGCGCGGCGCGATCGGGCCGGCCTGGGGTGAGTTGTTCCCATAAACATGTTTCGCGTAGTGCCATTGCCAGACTCCGATGAGACCCAACAAACAACTATTGTTCTGAATTGCAAATGAGACCAAATGTGGGAGCTGGCTTGCCTGCGATAGCGGTGTATCAGCCACCACCGCTATCGCAGGCAAGCCAGCTCCCACATTGATCCCACTTCGACTTGGGGGATCAGTCGAAGGTGATGCCTTGGGCCAAGGGCAGCTCCAACGAGTAGTTCACGGTATTGGTCTGGCGACGCATATACCCGCGCCATGCATCCGAACCCGACTCACGCCCACCACCGGTCTCTTTCTCACCACCAAACGCGCCACCAATCTCCGCGCCGCTCGGGCCGATGTTGACGTTGGCGATGCCGCAGTCACTGCCCACCGCCGACATGAACTGCTCGGCTTCACGCACGTCGGTGGTGAAGATGCACGAGGACAGGCCTTGCGGCACGGCGTTATTCAGGCGCAAGGCTTCGGTGAAGTCGCTGTAGCCAACCACATACAGAATCGGCGCGAAGGTTTCGGTACACACCACGTCACTTTGCTCGGGCATCTCCACAATGGCCGGCGACACGTAGTAGGCATTCGGGAACTTGTCTTCCAGCTGGCGCTTGCCGCCGAACACCTTGCCGCCTTCGCTCAAGGCTTGCTCCAGGGCGTCCTGCATGTTCTCGAAGCCGTGCTTGTCGATCAGCGGGCCGATCAGGTTGCCTTCCAGCGGGTGGCCGATGCGCACTTTGGAATAGGCGGCTTTGAGACGGGTAACGATTTCTTCCTTGACCGACTCATGGGCGATTAAACGGCGCAAGGTGGTGCAACGCTGGCCGGCAGTGCCGACGGCGCTGAACAGAATGGCGCGCACGGCCATGTCGAGGTCGGCGCTTGGGCCGAGGATCATCGCGTTGTTGCCGCCCAGCTCAAGGATGCTGCGGGCGAAACGTGCGGCGACTTTCGGCGCCACTTCGCGGCCCATGCGCGTGCTGCCGGTGGCGCTGATCAGCGCAACGCGCGGGTCATCCACCAGCGCCGCACCGGCGTCACGGCCGCCAATGATCACTTGGCTGAGGTAGTCGGGGGCGCCGTCGAACTTCTTCAGTACGCGCTCGAACAATGCCTGGCAGGCCAAGGCGGTCAGCGGGGTCTTTTCCGAGGGTTTCCAGATCACCGCGTTGCCGCACACCAGCGCCAGCGTGGTGTTCCACGCCCACACGGCGACCGGGAAGTTGAAGGCGCTGATCACGCCGACCACACCCAGCGGGTGCCAGGTTTCACGCATGTGGTGGCCTGGGCGCTCGGAGGCGATGGTCAAGCCGTACAACTGGCGGGACAGGCCCACGGCGAAGTCGCAGATGTCGATCATCTCCTGCACTTCACCCAAACCTTCCTGGGTGATCTTGCCGGCCTCCCACGACACCAACTCGCCCAGGTCGGCTTTATATTCGCGCAATACATCGCCGAACTGGCGCACCAGCTCGCCGCGACGCGGTGCCGGCACCTTGCGCCAGGCCTCGAATGCATGCTCGGCGCGACTGACCTGCTGCTCCACTTCAGCGGCACCTTCCCAGTGCACACTGCCGATACGGCTGCCATCAATCGGCGAATGCACGGGCTGTTTACCCGACTGGTACAGCGCCGGGTTTACCCCGAGACGGTCAAGCAATGCGGCAACCATGGGTCACTCCTTCAAACTCAAACAGAAAATTCGCGCCGCCACAGACACGGCGATCCAGACCTTATTTGTAGCTGGCCCAAGACTTGCCAACAAACGACGATTAGGCGAGATATCATTCCGTTTACTCATGCAAAGAATAAAAAGAGGCGTGCCGTGCTGAATAAAAGACATTTGCCCTCGATCACCGCCCTGCAGTGTTTCGAAGCCGCCACCCGCCACCTGAGCTTCACCCGCGCTGCCGAGGAACTGAACCTCACGCAAAGCGCGGTGAGCAAGCAGGTCGCGCAGCTGGAAGAATTGCTCCAACACCTATTGTTTCGCCGGGTGCGCCGCCGCTTGCAGATGACCCCGGCAGGGGATTTGTACCTGGTGGAAGTGCGCAAAATCCTCACGCAAGTGGAGATGTCCACCCACTACCTGCGCTCCTACGGCGGCGAGACCGAAGTGCTGCGCGTGTCCACGCCCTACACGTTCGGCGCGCGCTGGCTGGTGCCGCGCCTCAAGGGCTGGCGTTTGCGTCACCCGCAGATCCACCTGGACCTGTGCAACGAGCAGGAGCCGGACGAACTGTTGCAAGGCAAGGCCGACATGGCTTTCTACTTCGGCCAGCGTTCACGGCCGGGCACCGAGAGCCTGAAACTGTTCAGCGAAGAGTTGGTGCCGGTGTGTGCGCCAGAGAGCTTGCCTGCGCAGCCATTCACCGACCCCACGCAACTGAGCAACCTGGTGCTGCTGCAAAACGCCTCGCGACCGCAAGGCTGGCATGACTGGTTCGCCAGCCAGGGCTACCAGACCGAGCACAGCTACCACGGGCCGCGTTTTGATACCTTTTATATGTGCATTCGGGCGGCGCAGGTCGGCTGTGGCGTGGCCTTGTTGCCGCGCTTTCTGGTGGAGGAAGAGCTGGCCGAGGGCAAGCTGGTGATTCCCTGGCAGCATGCGATGCCCAGCCAGGATGCGTATTACCTGGCGTATCCCGAGCATTCGGCGGAGGTGCCCAAGGTGCGTGAGTTTGTGAAGTGGATGATGGAGCAGGTTTAGCTCTTTTTGGGCTGCACCACCGCTATCGCAGGCAAGCCAGCTCCCACCTTTGGAATGCATTTCAAGTGTGGGAGCTGGCTTGCCTGCGATGAGGCCAGTGGCCGCACTGAAAAAATCACTGGCAAAACCCTACAGGTCTATGCGCCACTAGCACCCTTCCTTAATTGTGCGTAAAGGCCGGCGCCCATCGCCGACCCGTCTGGAGATTCCCGTTATGAGCGAGAGTGTGTTTGCCGATCGCATCGTGCAGAACTTGCTCGACACCGACTTCTACAAGTTGACCATGATGCAGGCGGTGCTGCACAACTACCCGAACGTGGAAGTTGAATGGGAGTTTCGTTGCCGCAACAGTGAAGACCTGCGCCCGTACCTGGCGGAAATCCGCTACCAGATCGAACGCCTCGCCGAGTTGAGCCTGAGCCCCGACCAGTTGGGCTTCCTGGAACGCATCAGCTTTATGAAGCCGGACTTCCTGCGCTTTCTGGGGCTGTTTCGCTTCAACCTGCGCTATGTGCAAACCGGCATCGAGAACGGCGAGCTGTTTATCCGCCTGCGTGGGCCGTGGCTGCATGTGATCCTGTTTGAAGTGCCGATGCTGGCCATCGTCAGCGAAGTGCGTAACCGCTACCGCTACCAGACCGTCATCCTCGAACAGGCCCGCGAACAGCTGTACCGCAAATTCGACTGGCTGTCCGCCAATGCCAGCAGCGAAGAGCTCTCGGAGCTGCAAGTGGCCGACTTCGGCACCCGCCGGCGCTTCTCGTACCGCGTGCAGGAAGAAGTGGTCAGCGTGCTCAAGCACGACTTCCCCGGGCGTTTTGTCGGCACCAGCAACGTGCACCTGGCCCGCGAGTTCGACATGAAACCGCTGGGCACCATGGCCCACGAATGGATCATGGCCCACCAACAACTCGGCCCGCGCCTGATCGACAGCCAGATCGCCGCCCTCGATTGCTGGGTACGCGAATACCGTGGCCTGCTCGGCATCGCGCTGACCGACTGCATCACCACCGACGCGTTCCTGGGCGATTTCGACCTGTACTTCGCCAAGCTCTTCGACGGCCTGCGCCACGACTCCGGTGACCCGATTCAATGGGCCGAAAAAGCCATCGCCCACTACCACAAGCTCGGTATCGAGCCGATGAGCAAGACCCTGGTGTTCTCCGACAGCCTGACGCTGCCCAAGGCCCTGGAGATTTTCCGCGCATTGCGCGGTCGCATTAATGTCAGCTTCGGTATCGGCACCAACCTGACCTGTGACATTCCGGGTGTTGAACCGATGAGCATCGTGCTTAAAATGACCGCCTGCAATGGCCAGCCCGTCGCGAAAATTTCCGATGAGGCGGGCAAGACCCACTGCACCGATCCGAATTTTGTCGCCTATTTGCGTCACGTTTTTAAAGTACCTGCCCTTTCCAGCAAGGAGTGAATCATGCAAGCCGTACAGCGTGAGATTGCGCAGCAGCTCAAGGTCCAAGCACCGTTCAACGACCAGGCCGCCCTTGAGGCCGAAGTGGCGCGCCGCGTAGGGTTTATCCAAGGCTGCCTGCGCAATTCCGGGCTCAAGAGCTTGGTGCTGGGCATCAGCGGCGGTGTCGACTCGCTGACCGCCGGCCTGCTTGCCCAGCGTGCAATGAAAGAACTGCGCGCCAGCACAGGTGATGAAGCCTACCGTTTTATCGCGGTGCGCCTGCCCTACGAAACCCAGTTCGACGAACACGACGCCCAGGCGTCGGTGGACTTTATCGACCCGGACGAACGCCACACCGTGAACATCGGCCCGGCGGTTAAATCCCTGGCCAATGAAGTGGCGGCGTTTGAAGGCAAGGCGGCGGTGTCGCGTGATTTCGTGCTGGGCAACACCAAGGCGCGCATGCGCATGGTGGCGCAGTACACCATCGCTGGCGCGGCCGGTGGTTTGGTGATCGGCACTGACCATGCGGCGGAAGCGGTGATGGGTTTCTTCACCAAGTTCGGTGACGGTGCCTGCGACCTGGCGCCGCTGAGCGGATTGGTGAAGAACCAGGTGCGTGCGATTGCGCGGCACTTTGGCGCGCCGGAGTCGCTGGTCGAGAAGATCCCGACTGCCGACCTTGAAGACCTGTCGCCGGGCAAACCGGACGAAGCCTCACACGGCGTGACCTACGCCGAGATCGATGCGTTCCTGCACGGCGAGCCGGTGCGTGAGGAAGCGTTCAAGATTATCTGCGACACGTATCGCAAGACTGAGCACAAGCGCGTCATGCCATTTGCGCCGTGAGGTAGACCGCAATCGAGCGGTGCGACGATTCGACAAGCCAGCTCCCACACTTGACCGAGTTCCAACAGGGGAACGCGGTCAAATGTGGGAGCTGGCTTGCCCGCGATGAACGATAACGCGGTGTTACTTGACTACCACAGTGCCTTTCATCATCGAGATGTGGCCTGGGAACGAGCAGAAGAACGCGTAATCCGTGCCGGCAGCCAGTTTCGACACATCAAACGTCACCGAATCTTTCTCACCAGCACCAATGATCTTGGTGTGAGCGATGATGCGAGTGTCGCCGTCTTTGAGGTAGTTTTTGTCGATACCAGCGGCCATGCCGTCGCTGGCAACGCCCGGCATGTCGGCGGCGGAACTCAGCACCCAGTTATGGCCCATGACGTTTTTCGGCAAGCTGCCGGAGTGTTCAAGGTTCACGGTGAACTTCTTGCAGCTCTTGTCGATGGTGATTTCTTTGGTGTTGAAGGACATCTGGTCGGTGGAATCAACAGTGACCGCGCACTCTGCAGCAAGCAACTGGCCGCTCGCCAGTGTCAGCAGGGAAACAGCAACGATTTTGGCAAACATGTGAATCTCCAAGGCAGGGTTTAAAAAACGCGTATTGCGACTAGGGTGCCCCAAGCAGGCTGAAATTCTTATGATCTGAATCAACAGATTGTATACAACTTTAGGCTATCAGACTGATCAACACAATCTACCAGCTAAACAACAGCCACCCGCTTATGATCGCTCCATCACCCACCGGAGCGTCTGCCATGCACTTCAATCAATTCTTCAACGGCCTGTTGGCTGCGTATGCCTGCGGTAAGTGAAGGCCAATCGCGCTGCTAAGCTGCTACCATAGCGACCCAAGGCAGCTGCGCGCCGCCCACCCTCACCTTCGACCCTAGAGGATCGCCCATGGCCAAACCTAATTACTCCTTCGCCAAACGTCAGAGAGACTTGGCCAAGGAGCAGAAGAAAGAGGAAAAGCTGCAACGCAAGAAAGCCGCTGCAGATGAAGAAGCAGGCGCACTGAACCCGGATGCTGAAGGTGAAGTGGCTGCTGATGACACCGAGACACCGAAAGACCCGGCGGAATAAATTTTGTTGAGGTGAGCAGGCCCTCCCTGCTCACCCCAACCCACTGTTACTCCAGCGGCATCACCGTCACCCGAACCTCCGGGTCATGGTTCCCTCCTCCCAGAATCACCCCACGCAACGGCGACACATCCGAGAAATCACGGCCCCAGGCCAGAGTGATGTGCTCCAGTGCCGGCTGCACGTTATTCGTCGGATCAAAATCCACCCAGCCCGCCACCGGGCAAAACACCGAGACCCAGGCGTGGGATGCATCGGCGCCGATCAGACGTGGCTGGCCGGGCGGTGGCTGGGTCAGCAGGTAGCCGCTGATGTAACGCGCGGCCAGGCCCCGCGAGCGCAGGCACGCGAGCATCAGGTGAGCGAAGTCCTGGCACACGCCGCGTCGGCGCTCCAGCACTTCCACCAAGGGCGTGGCGACCTGGGTGGCTTCGGCATCGAAGGTGAATTCGCTGAAGATCTTCTGCATCAAGGCCTGCACGCCCAGCAGCAACGGCACGCCTGGCGGGAAGCAGCTTTCGGAGAACTCGACGAAGGTGCTCTTCAGGTGCACGTAGGGCGACTCGAAGCGATAACGGCAGGCTTCGAGCATCTCCGGCGACAGCACCTGGCTGCTGTAGGTCAGGCTGTCGCGCGTCTGGTCCCAAGGCGGTGACTGCTGGAAATCCAGCGCCGGCCGCGCCAGCACTTCCACGGTCAGCCCGGCATTGACCAGCAATTCATCATGGGGCCGTTCGAACGCCAGCCGGGTGATCGGGTTGCCGAACACGTCCAGCTCATCACGACGCGACGACGGCTGCGGGCTGATATCCAATTGCTGGGAACTGCAGCGCTGCCACGCACATGGGCGCGGCCACAGGTGTGCCAACTGCTGGGCCAGGGACACCGGGCTGTCGTAGTGGTAATGGGTATCGTGAAAGATCTGATAGCGCGCACTCATCACACCGACACCGTTTGCTGGCTGACATCATCCACATGGGCAAAGTGGCGCAACGCCAGGCGATCCGACACTTGCCCGCTCTCATCGGCGACCGCTTGCAGCAGGTCCGCCAGGCCGTCCAACGCGGCACGTACGCTGGATTCGCCGAACAGCGGGTTCTCCAGGCAGCCCAGATCAAAACGCGACAGGCGCTCCACCAACGGCGCCAGGCCGGTTTCCCGTGGCACGCCAAAGTCATCATTGAGACGCCGCAGGGTGCGGCTGACCAGCTTCAACTGGAACAGCACCGCATGCGGGTTCTGCTCATCGAGCAGCAACAAGTCGAGCACCGGGATCAGTTGCGGCACGGCCAGGTAACGCGAGCGATAGGTGATGCTGCTATTGCCCAGCTCCAGCAGCCATTCCAGCCCGGCCTGATCAAATACCGCCACGCCACGCAGGAACGCGGCGAGGCTGCTGCTGAGAAATTGCAGGCGCTCAATACGCCGGCCCATCATCAAAAAGCGCCAGCCTTCATCACGGGTCATGTCATCCAGGGCAAACCCGGACAGCGCCGCCAGGGACATCACCAGGCGGTTGAGGAAGTCCAGCAACTCGCCAAAATCCGGGGCCTCGCTTTCCAACTCCAGGGCTTCGCGCTGCAACTCCACTAGCGCTTGCCAGTTCTCGCGGGACAACTTGCCACGCACCTGGGACGCCGCCCACTGCAAGCGTTGCAGGTTGGCGCGCAGGCTCGACGGCCAGTCATCGCCGAGCAAAGCGGCAAGCAGGCGCTCGGGCAGTTCGCCCTCCTCCGGCAACAAGCGCAGGGTCTCGCCCAGCTCGACAGCGGCCTGCAAGGCTTGCGGGTCGTCGCCATCGACATAACGCGCCAGCACAATGCGCAGCCAGCGCGCGCTGTCATCACAGCGTTCGCAGTAACGGCCAAACCAGAACAGGTTTTCCACTACGCGCGACGGCAGATAAGGGTCGCGCCGCACCAGATCATGTACGCCAATCGCCCGTTGCGCGCGCCAATGCTCGCCGCCGACAGCGCGATCGCCGAGCACCCACGTGTCTTTGCTCGCGCCACCACGCTGCATCGACACCACTTCGGCATCCGCCTCAGCCGCCACGCGAGTCAGGCCGCCGGGCAGTACACGGTAGCCGTCAGCGCTGGCCACCGCGTACACGCGCATGCCGATGGCACGGTGTTGCAGATGGTCGTCGACGGTGTGCCATACCGGCGCCTGGGACAATTGCGCCAGCTCCTGGGCCACATAGGCGTAAGGCCGCGCACGCATGCGCTCTGCCAGGGCCAGGCGTTGCTCTTCGTTCAAATCGCGGCCGAATACCGGCGCGAAGCTTTGCGAAGGAAACGCTGGTTTGATCAGCAATTCCGGTAGCTTTTCCAAGGCTTCGGCCAGCACCGGCGCCTCGCCGCACCACCAGGTGGCGATGGACGGCAGGATCAGTTCTTCACCAAACAAAAACTCGTTGATCTTCGGCAGAAAGCCGAGCAAACCGGGCGACTCCAGCACGCCGCTGCCCAAGGCATTGGCCACCAGCACATTGCCCTGGCGCACCGCATCCAGCAGGCCGGGCACGCCCAGCGCCGAGTCGGTGCGCAGCTCCAGCGGGTCGCAGAAATCGTCATCCAGGCGCCGCATGATCGCGTGCACCCGGCGCAGGCCGCTGAGGGTTTTGAGGAACACCGTGCTGTCGCGCACCGTGAGGTCGCCGCCTTCTACCAATGGGTAGCCGAGCTGGCGCGCCAGGTAGAGGTGTTCGAAATAGCTTTCGTTGAAACGCCCCGGCGTGAGCAGCACGATCAACGGTGGCTGGTCGTCACCGGGCGCCTGGCGGGCCAGGGTTTCCTGGAGCGTGCGGAAGAAACCGGTGAGGTGTTGAACCTGCAAATCGCGGTACAGATCCGGGAATGCACGGGACACGATGGTGCGGTTTTCCAGCGCGTAACCTGCGCCCGATGGCGCCTGGGTACGGTCGGCGGTGACCCACCAACGGCCATCCGGGGTGCGCGCCAGGTCCACGGCATACAGGTGCAGAAACGCGCCGTCCGGTGGCTGAATGCCCTGGCACGGCCACAGGAAGTTGTTGTGCCCAAACACCAGCTCCGCCGGCAACAGGCCTTCTTTGATCAAGCGCTGCGGGCCGTACAGGTCGGCGAGCACGGCATTGAGCAAACGCGCACGCTGGGCGATACCGGCCGACAGGTGCAGCCACTCATCGGCGGCCAGCACATGGGGCAGCAAGTCCAGCTCCCACGGGCGGTCGGCGCCTTTGGGGTCGGCGTAGACGTTGTAGGTCACGCCGTTTTCCTGGATCTGCCGGGTCAGCAACGCCTGGCGCTGGGCCAGTTGCACGGGCGTACTGCGTTGCAGGTGATCGAGCAGGCGCTGCCAATGGGCACGCACCGCGCCACTGTCGTCGAGCAGTTCGTGATAGGTGCCCGCAGTGAGCGGGTAACGGTCGAGCAAGTCGGGCATGGAACGCTCGGCAGAGGCAAGGGAAGTCAGTTTAAATCAAATTCACTGCAATCAAGTGTGGGAGCTGGCTTGTTGTGGCGAGGGAGCTTGCTCCCGGTCGACTGTGTAGCAGTCGCCTGCTTTGGGGGCGCTTCGCACCCCAACGGGAGCAAGCTCCCTCGCCACAAAAGCCATCCCACATTTGGATTGTGGTTTAGTCATTTTTATTGGGGAAACGCCGCAAATCCAGGGTCATTGGTAGTTCATCGTTAATCACCAAGGGCGGCACAGGCAATTTGCCTGGGCTGTGGCCGAGGCGGAAAAACCGCGCCATGCGCCGGCTCTCCGCCTCATTGGCATTCACCGGCAAGCTGTCGTAATTGCGCCCACCCGGATGCGCTACGTGGTACTGGCAGCCGCCCAGCGAGCGTTGCATCCAGGTATCGAGCAAGTCGAACACCAACGGCGCATGCACCGCGATGGTCGGTTGCAAACAGTTAGCCGGTTGCCAGGCGCGATAACGCACGCCAGCGACGAACTCGCCGATACGCCCGGTCGGCTGCAACGGCACCGGGATGCCGTTGCAGGTCAGCAGGTAGCGTTGCGGCGCCAAGCCGCTCAACTTCACCTGCAAGCGTTCCAGGGATGAGTCCACGTAACGCACCGTGCCACCGACGGCGCCTTCTTCGCCCAGCACGTGCCAAGGCTCCAACGCCTGGCGCAACTCCAGTTCGATACCGCTGACGGCGTAGTCGCCGACCTTGGGGAAACGAAACGCCAGGTGCGCGGCAAACCATTCGGCGCGCAGCGGGTAACCAGCAGCATTCAGCTCGACGATCACGTCGGCAAAATCCTGCTCGATAAAGTGTGGCAGCAAGAAACGGTCGTGCAGCTCAGTGCCCCAGCGCGCCAGTTTTGCTGGCGCATACGGCTCACGCCAGAAGCGCGCGACCAAGGCTCGCAACAGCAATTGCTGGGTGAGGCTCATGCGCGCATGGGGCGGCATTTCGAACGCACGCAGTTCCAACAGACCCAGGCGGCCAGTGGCGCCATCGGGCGAGTAGAGTTTGTCGATGCAGAATTCGGCGCGGTGGGTGTTGCCGGTCACGTCGATCAGCAGGTTGCGCAACAGCCGGTCGACCAACCATGGCGGGCATTCTTCGCCAGGCTCGGGCATTTGTGCGAAGGCGATTTCCAGCTCATACAGCGCGTCGTTACGCGCTTCATCCACCCGTGGCGCCTGGGAGGTCGGGCCGATAAACAGCCCGGAAAACAGGTACGACAAGGACGGATGGTTATGCCAGTAGCTGATCAGGCTGCGCAGCAAATCCGGGCGGCGAAGGAACGGTGAGTCTTTCGGCGTAGCGCCGCCCAGCACAAAGTGGTTACCACCGCCGGTGCCGGTGTGGCGCCCGTCGATCATGAACTTTTCGGTGGTCAGGCGGGTTTGCCGCGCCTCTTCGTAGAGGAACTCGGTGCGTTCTACCAGCTCATCCCAAGTGGCGGACGGCTGTACATTGACCTCGATCACACCCGGATCCGGCGTGACCCGGAAGTTGCTCAAGCGCGTATCGAACGGCGGCTCGTAACCTTCCAGCAACACCGGGCAATGCAGTTCTTCGGCGGTGGCTTCAATAGCGGCCACCAACTCCAGGTAATCCTCGACGCGTTCCAGCGGCGGCATAAACAGGTACAAACGCCCTTCCCGTGCTTCGGCACACAAGGCGGTGCGAGTCAGCCAATCGGCGGATTCGTCGACCTTGGGCACGCGCTCGTCGCTCGGCGCAGGCGTGCCATGGCTTTGCAGTTGCGCGGTGGTCGGCAGGTCCGGCTGATCCTGATTCGGGTCGGTGGGATGCACAAATGGGTATTCCGCCGCCGTCACCCATGGCTGCGAGGCCAACGGCAGGCGGTAACCCAACGGCGAATCACCCGGCACCAGACGGCAGTGGTTATCACGCAGGTACCAGCGCCCACTCTGCCAGCGGTCATTGGCCGCCGTGCGCGCCAGCGGCAACACTTGGCCGATGACTTTATCCAGGCCCTGGCTGAACACTTTGCGCAGACGCTCGCGCTCCAGGTCATCACTCAGGCGCGGGTCCTGGGCGGTGACGTTTTGCGGCAGCGCACCTTCGCGCCACAGGTAGTAGAAGTTGTCTTCGAAAGCCGGGAACACAAAGCGTGCCGGCAGTTTAAGGCGCTCGGCGACACTGGCCAGGAAGCGCCCGGCCATCACGCCATCGGCGCCGTAGTCCTGTTGTTCATCGGCGATCAGCGCGCTGTTGTGCCAGATCGGCACGCCGTCCCGGCGCCAGTAGCAATTGAGCGACCAGCGCGGCAGTTGCTCGCCGGGGTACCACTTGCCCTGGCCGAAATGCACCAGGCCTTTGGGCGCGTAGTGTGTGCGCATGCGCTGGAACAGCTCGGCAGACAGGCGACGCTTGTCCGGCCCCAGCGCCGCGGTGTTCCACTCGGCGCCGTCGGGATCATCGATGGAGACAAAGGTCGGTTCGCCGCCCATGGTCAGGCGCACGTCATCCTTGAGCAGGTCGGCGTCGATCTGCCGGCCCAACGCCTGGATCGCCAGCCATTGCTCTTCGGTGTAGGGCTTGGTGACGCGCGGCGCTTCCCAAATGCGCTCCACCGACATCTCGTGGGTAAATTCGCACTCGCAGGGTTCCACCAGCCCGCTGATTGGCGCAGCGGACGAAGGATCAGGGCTACAGGCCAATGGGATATGCCCTTCACCGGCGAACAGCCCGGAGGTGGCGTCCAGGCCGATCCAGCCCGCGCCGGGCAAATACACCTCGCACCAGGCGTGCAGGTCGGTGAAGTCGACTTCGGTGCCGGACGGGCCATCGAGGGCTTTGACGTCGGCGGTGAGCTGGATCAGATAACCGGACACAAACCGCGCCGCCAACCCCAGGTTGCGCAGTAGTTGCACCAGCAGCCACGCCGAATCGCGGCAGGAGCCGGAAGCGGCGCCCAAGGTGAATTCCGGCGTTTGTACGCCCGGCTCCATGCGGATCAGGTAACCGATATCGGCGGCCAGGCGCTGGTTAAGCCCGACCAGAAAATCCACAGCCGGCAGCGGCGTGCGGTCGATGCCGGCCAGATAGGCGGCAAACTTTGGCGTCAGCGGCAAGGTTTCCAGGTACGGCGCCAGCTCGCGCTGCTCATCGGCGGCGTAGCTGAAGGGGATTTTTTCGGCGTAGGGCTCAAGGAAAAAATCGAACGGGTTGAATACCGCCATCTCGGCGACGAGGTCGACCTCAATGCGCAACTCATCGGTCTTTTCCGGGAATACCAGGCGCGCCAGGTAATTGCCCTGCGGGTCTTGCTGCCAATTGATGAAGTGCTGCTCGGGCAGCACTTTGAGCGCGTAAGACAAGATCCGCGTGCGGCTATGGGCAGCCGGGCGCAAGCGCACGATCTGTGGGCCGAGTTCGACAGCGCGGTCATAGCGGTAATGCGTAACGTGGTGCAACGCGACATGAATCGACACGGCGGCCTCCTGCGAGCCAGGGCATGAACACAAAGCGCGCAAGACTTATGCCAGAGCGGCCGTCATTGCGCTTTATCGTAAGACCCGGTGCAGTACAGCACCAAAACGGCGCCAACGTGGGTGCCGTGGTGCAAGGCTTGCACATATTTGTGGCGTGCGTGTGAGGCCGGGTGGTGAATCTACCCAGTCAGCGCGTTTTGTGGCGAGCGATCGTGGCTTCGCGAAGGTGGCGGACTTCGAGCAGCTTTTGGCGCATTTCGCGGTGGCGCTTGCTGTTAAGCAGGAGCAACCCCAACAGCGGAAAGAGCACAGCCGAGCCGTAGACCAGTTTGGGAATGGGGTACTGGATCATCGGCAGCACGAACAGCAGGCAGCAACCCAGATAACCCGCCACCAGGCCGGTGGCCCATGGGCGGCCACGCGTAACCATCACGTTGGCAAAGACCAGCACCGTCACCAGCAGCAAAATCGCCAGGCCTGAGTAGTCGGATTTAAGCGACGGATCGACACCCCGCAAATACGTCACGCCGGCGAGGGATACAGCAGACGCGCCGGAAAAGATCGCCATGAAGATCGTGCCCATGAACACCGGGAAATAGCGCGCGAGAAAACTGCCCATGTCGGGGAAACCTTTCATTCGGTGAGGTCCTCGTACAAGCCGATTGCAAGGGTGGTGGCAGTGCCCACGCTACCGCTGCGGTAGCTGCCCACGATACCGAGGATGCCGCCCAATGCGTCTTTCATCTGGGTCAGGGTGGCATGCCGAATTTCCGTGGAGCTGAAGCTCTTGGTCAGTTTGCCTGCACGCTGCTGCAACTTGAGCAACTTGGGCGTCAGGCTGGGGTCGCGCAGGCTTAGCAGCTCCTTGGTCAGTTTCTTGCGTTCCTGGCGATTTAAACCCTTGAGCAATTCATACCAACTCTTGCCCAGAGCGGCAGCCTTTTTGGCCCTGAGCAGCTTCACCGTGGTCAGCGCGCCGGTGCCGATCCCCACCAGGGAAGCCGTATCAAGGATGGTTGAAACAGCGCCGAACCATTCGGCGTCATCCATCCGGTCGTTAGCGTCAGGGTCGAGTATCTCGTTGTAGGTACGCGCCACGCCAAACCCGCATTGCGCACTGCTGGCCAGCGCCGCCGTCACGCCAATGCCCACCACGAACGCGCTGGCGCCCGCCGTAAAAGGCACGGCGACGCTGCCGCTGAACACCACGATCCAACCGATAATCGCGGCGGTGCACGACAAGCCCATATCAAACGCCTCTTTTCTGAGGCGTTCTTCCCGTGGGTCGGTCTTGACCTGCTCCACAAATTGCGCGGGCGAAATGTACTTCTGTGCTTCGCGCAAAATGATGCGCTTGGGCTTGATGCTGCAGAGGGGCTTGAATTCGCGCAGGGTGATGACATTGAAGTCGGCGTCGATGTACACCACACCGGCGCCGACAATGCCGGGGTCGGCATCGATGGCGGCGAACAACCGTGGCAGGTTGATCTGGCTTTCGATGCGCTGGCGCGCCATGAATTGGGAGCGGTTGGAGTCCATGCCGATGGAGAGCAGGGGGTTGCTCATGGGTGTTCTTCCTTGAATATGAGGGTGGCCGGGCCGGCTTTGTGGGAGCTGGCTTGCCTGCGATGGCGATCTAATGGGCGCCACCTTAACAAACAGGCACGCCAGCGAATAGAAAGCAAAACGCCAGCACGAGGCTGGCGTTTTGCATATTCAGGTTGCGATCAGCGCGGCACGACCGGCTTGCGCGCAGGCTTGCCGCCTTTGCCCTTCGCCGCATCACTGCGTTCTTTAGCCGCCTGCTTGTTACGCGCCTGAGCTGCCGCCTTGGCTTGCTCACGCTTGTCCCACGGGTTGCTGCCATCACTGCCGCGCGGTGGCAGGCCGGTGTGCTGGGTGAGGATCCTGGTGGTGGTCTCCTTCGCAACCTTATGGCTGCCAGCCGGCGTCGAGTTCTTGCGACGGGCGCTCTGGTAGCTGTCGGTGGACGGCTGGTGCAGCGGGATCAACTGATCCTTGCCCGGCCCGATCAGGTCGGCGCGGCCCATGCGCGTCAGTGCTTCACGCAGCATCGGCCAGCCTTTCGGGTCGTGGTAGCGCAGGAAGGCCTTGTGCAGACGGCGCTGTTCCTCGCTCTTGACGATGGTGACCGCGTCGCTCTTGTAGGTGACCTTGCGCAGCGGGTTCTTGCCCGAATGGTACATGGCGGTGGCGGTGGCCATCGGCGACGGGTAGAACGCCTGCACCTGGTCGGCGCGGAAGCCATTGCCCTTGAGCCACAGGGCCAGGTTCATCATGTCTTCATCGGTGGTGCCCGGGTGGGCGGCGATGAAGTACGGGATCAGGTACTGTTCCTTGCCCGCTTCCTTGGTGTACTTCTCGAACATGCGCTTGAACTTGTCATAGCTGCCAATGCCCGGTTTCATCATCTGGTTGAGCGGACCTTCCTCGGTGTGTTCCGGGGCGATCTTGAGGTAACCGCCGACGTGGTGGGTAACCAGCTCCTTGACGTACTCCGGCGACTCGACCGCAAGGTCGTAGCGCAGGCCGGAAGCAATCAGAATCTTCTTCACACCCGGCAACGCACGGGCGCTGCGATACAGCTGAATCAACGAGGAGTGATCGGTGTTCAGGTTCGGGCAGATGCCCGGGAACACGCATGACGGCTTGCGGCACGCGGATTCGATTTCCGGGCTCTTGCAGGCGATGCGGTACATGTTCGCGGTCGGGCCGCCGAGGTCGGAGATCACGCCGGTAAAGCCTGGCACTTTGTCGCGGATCTCTTCAATCTCGCGAATGATCGACTCTTCGGAACGGTTCTGGATGATGCGGCCTTCGTGCTCGGTGATCGAGCAGAAAGTACAGCCACCGAAGCAGCCACGCATGATGTTCACCGAGAAACGGATCATGTCGTAGGCCGGGATCTTTTCCTTGCCGTACACCGGGTGCGGGACGCGGGCGTAAGGCATGCCGAACACGTAGTCCATTTCTTCGGTGGTCATAGGGATGGGCGGCGGGTTGAACCACACGTCCACTTCGCCATGCTTCTGCACCAAAGCGCGGGCGTTGCCCGGGTTGGTTTCCAGGTGCAGCACGCGGTTGGCGTGGGCGTACAGGACCGAGTCGCCACGGACTTTTTCCATGGACGGCAGACGAATGACCGTCTTGTCACGGGTCATGCGCGGGCTGGCAAGAATTTGTACGACCTTGGCTTCTTCCGGGTCTTCAACCGGGCCTTTTTCCTGCTCGATGGCGCAGGCCTGGGTGTCCTGGGTATTCACATACGGGTTGATGATCTTGTCGATCTTGCCCGGACGGTCGATACGCGTGGAGTCCACCTCGTACCAGCCTGCAGGCGTGTCACGGCGAATGAACGCGGTGCCGCGCACGTCGGTGATGTCTTCGATCTTGTGGCCCCACGACAGGCGCTGGGCAACTTCGACGATGGCCCGCTCGGCGTTGCCGTACAGCAGGATGTCGGCGCAGGCATCGATCAGGATCGAGTTGCGCACACGGTCCTGCCAGTAATCGTAGTGGGCGATGCGGCGCAGGGACGCTTCGATGCCGCCAAGTACGATCGGCACGTTCTTGTAGGCTTCCTTGCAACGCTGGCTGTACACCAGGCTGGCGCGGTCCGGGCGTTTGCCGGCCATGCCGCCTGGGGTGTAGGCGTCGTCGGAACGGATTTTCTTGTCAGCGGTGTAACGGTTGATCATCGAGTCCATGTTGCCGGCCGCGACGCCGAAGAACAGGTTCGGCTCGCCGAGCTTCATGAAGTCGTCTTTGGACTGCCAGTTCGGCTGCGCAATGATCCCGACGCGAAAGCCCTGGGACTCCAGCAGCCGGCCGATGATCGCCATGCCAAACGACGGGTGATCCACATACGCATCACCGGTGACGATGATGATGTCGCAGGAATCCCAGCCAAGCTGATCCATCTCCTCCCTGCTCATCGGCAGGAATGGCGCAGGACCGAAACATTCGGCCCAGTACTTGGGATAGTCAAATAACGGCTTGGCTGTTTGCATGACGGTGACCGGTGTTGAGATGAAAAATCGCGGGCGCGGAATATAGCACAAATTTTGACCAATTCCGACGGTAATGGTCGGAATTGTGCTGATGCAATCGAAGGCAAGCCAGCTCCCACACTCGAACGGTGAATACCTTCAAATGTGGGAGCTGGCTTGCCTGCGATGAGCATAGGTATCTACACAACTTTTAAAAGCAGCCTATTTCTCCTGTGGCGAGCAGGCTTGTCCTGCGTTGGGCTGCGAAGCAGCCCCAAAAACAGACGCTGAGTACTTTCAGCAAAATTGCCGTGCCT